>DASSIS010000075.1:0-25738 GCA_035691665.1 Gammaproteobacteria bacterium
CGCAGGTCTCACATGTCCGAATCCGCACAGCTGAAGCAGCTGATGATCGCTGCCCGGGGCATCCCGCCCGACGTGAAGGTCGCCGACGTGGCCGACCTCTTCATGGACGAGAACAACGGCAAGCTGCTCTCGCTCCCGATCCTGGACGGCGACAGGCCCGTGGGGCTCATCAGCCGCGCCCGCATGCAACAGCTCTTGTTCCGGCAGTACGGCCGCGAGCTCTTCGGTAAGCGCCCCATCACCGCCATCATGAACGAGGCGCCGGTGATGATCGAGGCCAACATCGGCCTCACCGAGGCGAGCAAGACCGTCTCCGAACGCCTGCAGTTCCCGGTGACCGAGGATTTCATCATCACCGAGGACGGGAAGTACCTCGGCATGGGCGCGGTGATGCACCTCTTGCGCGCCATGGACGAGCAGCTCGCCGCCCAGGCCGCCGAGCTCGCCAGGGCCTACCAGCAGCTCAAGGCCTCCCAGGCGCAGCTCATCCAGTCCGAGAAGATGGCCTCCCTCGGCCAGATGGTGGCGGGCGTGGCCCACGAGATCAACACGCCGCTGGGCTACGTGAAGAACAACATCGAGATGATGGAGATGTTCTTCGATGGCTCCCGCGAGCTGCTCGCCGGCTGCACGGGCCTCGTGGACACGCTGCTATCCCCCAGCACCTCCGAGGAGGAGCTGCAGGCCAAGCTCCTGAGTCTCGGTGGCCTCAAGGAGAGCCTGGGCGCGAGCGACGCGGAGGATATGCCGCGGCTCTTCTCCGACACCCGCTTCGGCATCGACCGTATCAGTGAGCTCGTCATGAACCTCAAGAACTTCAGCCGCCTGGACCGGGCGCTGGAGGCAGACGTGGACATCCACGAGTGCCTGGACAGCGCACTCATGCTCGCCCGCAACGTGCTCAAGAACAAGGTCGAGGTGGTGCGCCAATACAACCGGTTGCCGCGCATCGCCTGCATGCCCTCGCAGCTCAACCAGGTGTTCCTGAACCTGCTCACCAACGCCGCCCAGGCCATCGAAGAGCGGGGCCGCATCCTGGTGCGCACCGAGTCGGACGGCGAGTGGTTGCGAGTCATCGTGCAGGACACGGGCAAGGGCATCCCCACCGAAGTCCTGCCCAAGATCTTCGACCCCTTCTTCACCACCAAACCCGTGGGCCAGGGCACCGGCCTCGGGCTCTCCATCAGTTACCAGATCGTGCAGCAGCACGGCGGCGACATCCGCGTCACCTCCCAGCCCGGCAAGGGGGCGCGCTTCACGGTGCAGTTGCCGCTCGGCGTGGGCGCCGTGCCGGCCCAACCCCTGGAGAAAGCCTCATGAGCGAGAAAGCCACCCTGCTCCTGGTCGACGACGAAGAGCGCGTGCTGCGCTCCCTGGAGATGCTCTTCAAGCACCGCTTCAAGGTGCTCTGCACCACCGACGGCAACGAAGCCCTGGACATGCTGCGCCGCGATCGGGTGCACGTGATCGTGAGCGACCAGCGCATGCCCATCATGACGGGCGTGGAACTGCTGCGCCGGGTGCGCGAGATCTCCCCCAACACCATGCGCCTGCTGCTCACCGGTTACTCGGACCTCGAGGCCATCGTGAACTCGGTGAACGAGGGTGAGATCTTCCGCTACCTCACCAAGCCCTGGGGCGCCAAGGAGATCACCGCCACCGTGAGCCAGGCGGCCGAGATCGCGCTGAGCCTGGAGGAAGCGGCCGGGGCCGAACCCCAGGGCGCCGCGCCCGGGGTGCTCGTCATCGACGAGGACCAGACCATCGTGGAGATGGTGAAGGCCATCTGCGGCCCCACTCGCGAGGTGAAGTGGAGCGCTGACCTGGACGAGGCTTTCGACATGCTCGCCGGGAGCGACATCGCCATCGTGGTGTGCGACATCCGCCTGCGGGGCCGGGACATCTCGGCGGCGGTGAAGGCGCTCAAGGAGAGCAACCCCATGATCCTCACCATCGTGCAGACCCAGCTGCAGGACGTGGAGACGCTGCGCAGCCTCATCAACCACGGCCAGATCTACCGCTTCCTGCCCAAACCCGCGCGCCGCGGCCTCTTGGAGATGAGCCTGCAGTCCGCCTCGCGCCGGCACCTCTCCCTCAAGACCGCGCCCAAGCTCGCGAACCGCTACCAGGTGGAACGCAGCGAACCGACGCCGGTGATGGCACTGTCGAGCCGGCTCCTGGGTTATCTGGATCGCATGCGTCAGGGCAAAGGCTTCTAAACCATCCTAAAGCCTACTGCGCTTGGCATAGCTTCGTTGCGGTCCGGCTCGCAATCCTCACGTACATAAGAGTACGCTCCGGTTGCTCGCCTCCCGCGCCTCGCTCTGCCTTCGCTCGCTACGGCTTTAGGATGGTTTAAAAGAAAACTTCAACGTCTGAGCGCAGAGACGCGCCTGACCCCGCCGAAGTAGTTGGCCAGCCGTAGAGAGGGCGTGCCCACCTCCGCCGCGTGGTCGCGCACCGGCTGTGCGAGCGGGCGCGCCAGGTGGTATCCCTGGTGCAGGCAGACCCCGAGCCCCTGCACCACGGCATAGTCCTCCGCCGTCTCGATCCCTTCCGCCACCACCCGGCAGCCCAAGCGCACGGCCATGCCGGCGATGGAGCGCACGAACTCGCGCTTCACGTTGTCGGTGCTGATGTTCTCGATGAAATGATGGTCGATCTTCACGTAGCTCGGCCGCAGTTCCGACCAGAGCCGCAGGCCCGCGTAACCGGCGCCGAGGTCGTCGATGGCGATCTCGAAGCCCGCCTGGGTGTAATGGGCCACAGCCGCCTTCAGCACCGCGTAATCGTCCAGGGGCTGCTGCTCGGTGATCTCGATCACCACCCGCTCCGGAGGGAGATTCACTTCGTTCAGCAGCCGCAGGGTCTCTCCCGGCTTGAAATCCGGGGCCATGAGGCTCAAGGGGTTCACGTTCAGGAACAGCCGGCCCGGCAGGGCCAGCTCCTGGAAACGGCGGATGGCGAGCTCGCGGCACACCACGTCCAGCTCGAAGAGGCGCCCGGCCTGGGTGGCCGCCTGGATCAGCGGCAGGGGCGCGTGCAGGGTGCTGTTGGAGGGCCCGCGGGTCAGGGCCTCGTAGCCGTAGACCTGGCCGTTCGTGGAATCGAACAGCGGTTGATAGAGGGTCTGGATGACCCGATAACGGAGGACATAGTCCAGTTCGTCGGAGAGCGTCGGGTCCATGGGACCTCCCATGCGGCATGCGTGCTTTTGGGTATGGCTTCCACGATATAGGCCGCCCATGAACGTAGCGTGACAAGGCCGCGACAGTCTGTCGCGAGCGGATTGTTACAAAGCAACGGGGCTGGACAGGTCTAGGCAGCACTGACACGAAGGATTCAACAAATCAAAACGGCCCTGCCATGTGGCCGATGCAGACTGCTTTCGCCGTCGACACGGCCTCCCCCAAGTTGCCCGGGTCTCAGACCCGGGCTTTTTTGTCTGGTGATCAGGCTTGGGGAGTCTCGCCGCTGGAAGTCGTGGCCGACGCGCCCTGCATGACGGCGGTGGGCTTCGCCTTGGCGCGCTTGGCTGCCTTCTTCTTGCCCTTGGCCTTCTTGCCGGATTTCTTCGCCTGCTTTTTCTTCTTCTTGTCCTTCTTCTCGTTGGCCTGCTTGGCCTTCACGGCCTTGCTGTCTTCCTTGGCTTCGCTGCGCAGCGCATCCAAGACCTTCTCGAAAGACATCACCACTTTCAGAGTGCGTTCGATCAGGCTGTGGGTGTGCTTCTCCCGCAGGTCCATGGTCTTGCCGCAGTGCTTGCACTTCAGGGATGCGTGGTTCTTCGCCCACTTGAGCCGCGGGTGCTGGAGCTTGCCGCAGTGGGGGCAACTCATGTGCACCGGGGTTTCTTTGACGAGTTTGTTGGCCATGATCCTCGGATCCTCCTAGAGTTCCCGCCCACCGCCTACTAATCGGGCGGTTTTAAGGGCTTGAGATGATACGCCGCCCAGGCCGCGCGATTGTTACAGTCCCGGAGACCCAGGAGATATACTCAAGATGCCCGCGAATACCCATAAAATCCGGGCCGAACCACGGGGTAAGACATGCGCACGATAATGGTGATGAACGCCAAGGGTGGCTGCGGCAAGAGCACGCTCGCCACTTCCATCGCGGCCTATTTCGCCAGCCATTGGGAAGGCGTGGTGGCGCTGGCGGACTACGACCCCCAGACCTCGAGCCTGGACTGGCTCGCCAAACGCCCGGCAGAGCGGGATCCCATCCTGGGCGTGGACGCCACCAAGGAAGGCCTGAAGCACCTGCCCCGCAACACCGACTACCTCATCATCGACCCGCCGGCCCGGGCCCATGGCGCGGAGCTTACCCAGTTGGTGCGCCACGCCGAGACCATCGTGGTGCCGGTGCTCCCTTCACCCATCGACATCGGCGCGGCGGCGAAATTCGTGCAAGAACTCCTGGAAGTAGGCAAGGTGGAGCGGCGCGAGGTCAAGCTCGCGGTGGTGGCTAACCGCGTCCGCGAGAACCTCCTGGTGTTCGGTGAACTGGAGCAGTTCCTGGAGGGCCTGAAGATCCCCTTCATCGCCAAGTTCCGGGACGCCCAGAACTACATCCGCGCTTACTCCCGCGGTCTCGGCATCCACGAGCTGCCGCCGTATCTCGCGGAGGAAGACTGGAAGCAGTGGAAACCACTCACTGATTGGCTGGAATCGAGGCGCAGCCAACCTTCTTAAAAATCGATACCACGGGGAGACACACGATGACCAACGGCAACTCGGCGCATGGCGCCCGCATGGCCCGTCTCTGGATACTGATCGCGGTGATCTATCTCTTGGCGGGCACGGCCTTCGGCGTGGTCATGGGTATGACCCAGACCCTGCAGTACGCGCCCGTGCATGCGCACATCAACCTGTTGGGTTGGGCGACCCTGGCCCTTACCGGGATCATCTACAAGCTCTACCCCGCCGCCGCCGCAAGCCGCCTGGGGAAGCTGCATTTCTGGAGCTACAACATCACCCTGCCGCTGCTCATGGTGGCGCTCTATCTCTACTTCGGCGGCAACACCTCCCTGGCACCGGTGATGGGCATCCTCTCCATCATCACGGTCCTGTCGCTGGTGATCTTTGCGGTGAATCTCTTCCTCAATACAAAAGAATGAGTTTGACGAGCAGTCGAGCTTCGGACCTATGAGGCTTTGGTCCTTGCATCCGCAATACTTAGATGCCAAGGGCCTGGTGGCTCTCTGGCGTGAAGCTCTATTGGCCCAGGCGGTGCTGGCAGGTAAGACCAAGGGCTACAAGCATCATCCCCAGCTCGATCGGTTCAAGGCCAGCCGCCACCCGCGGGCCGCCATCGCCACGTACTTAAGGGAAGTCCATGCGGAAGCCCTGCGACGGGGTTATAGCTTCGATTCCAAGAAGATCGGCCGGGGGAAAATCCGCACCAAGGCCCTGAAAGTCACCCGGGGGCAGCTGGAATACGAGTGGCGGCACCTGCGAAAGAAGCTGAAAGTCCGGGACCCAATGCGCCACAAAGAATCCGCCGGCATCGCTATCCCCAAACCGCACCCACTGTTCAAGACCGTGACCGGCAGCATCGCAGACTGGGAAGTGACCTGAGCCATGCCACCGGCGATCAGCCTACCTTCAAAACCTCTGCCACGGCCGTCACGATCTCCTCGGCGTCCGGGAAATGGGTGCGGGTACGTCTCACCACGGTCTTGCCACCCACCTGTACTTCGAAGATGCCGCCCCTGCCGGGGATGAGCTTCGCGCTGCGTCGGAGCTTCGCCTTCAGGGCCTCGGCTGCAGTCACGGCGCGCTTCTCGTAGCCGCAGGGCTTGCAGTAAGTGATGGTGATGCCATTCATGAGTTGCTCCAGGAGCCTGGTCAAGCCCGACGGCGCTCGGAATTCCGCTCCGCTTCGATCCCGCCGATCCAAGCGGCCACGGCCTCACCGATGGCTACCGGTTCATCTTCCTGCAGGTAGTGCATGCCGCTCTCGAGCTGGACCAAACGACAGTGCTTGAGTTCTGCGGCGAAGCGAACGGCGAAGGCTGGTGAGACGAGCGCGCCCGGATTTCCCGCGAAGAGCAGCTTGGGGTAGTCAGACGCCCGCAGGGCCGCATGGGCCCATTCAAGCTCGGCGTGCACATCTGCGGGCTCGCCGCCGATGGGAAGCTCGTTGGGCAACCGCCAGACGGGCAGGCGCGACACCGGCGTGGGGAAGGGCGCACGGTAAGCGGCCATCTCCTCGTCACCGAGCTTACGCGCCACTGAACCCGGGAGCACTCGTTCCACGAACAGGTTCTGCTCCATGATCAGGCTCTTGCCCAAGCCGGGTGTGCGGAACTTGCTGAACAGCTCCCGCGCCGCGGGGAGCTGGTGGAAGTCCTCCCAGCCCGCCATCGGGCGGATGAACTCCATGAATGCGAGGCCACGCATCCACCCCGGACGGCGGGCTGCCAGGTGGAAGGCGAGCGCCGTGCCCCAGTCCTGGGCCACGAGGTAAGCGGAGCGTATCCCCAGGGAATCTATGAAGGCATCGAGGTAGCGCGCTTGGTCGCGGAACCGGTATTCGATATCCGGCTTTCCGGAAGCACCGAAACCGATGAGATCGGGCGCGATGCACCGGGCTACAGGCGCTACCAGGGGGAGGATGCGGCGCCAAATGTAGGACGAAGTGGGGTTTCCGTGCAGGAACAGCGCCACCTGCGCATCGGATGCGCCGATCTCCCGGTAGGCCATGGTGGAATCGAGCACGCGGTGGGTGCGCACGGTGATAGCGGCATTCATACGGGTTCCTTGAAGACGGTGGCGAAAACGATGGCTTTGAAACGCTCCAATGGAGCGGAGTTGCGCTCCACCTTCATGCACAGGATGGCCCCCTCCCAAGACGCCAGCAGGAAGTCCGCCAACTCCTCTGGGCTGAAGGTCTTGGCGATCTCCCTCGTCAGCTGGGCCTCGGCGATGCAGGCGGCGAAGGGCTCGCGCCACTCGGTGAAGATGGCCGAAAGCCGCTGGCGCAGCATCTCGCTATGAGGCACGGCCTCGAGGCTGAAGTCTCCGATGAGGCAGCCGCGCTTGAAGTGGTCCGCCTCCAGGCGCTCGGTAACGATGTCGAGGTAGCGCCTGAGGCGCGCACGCGGCGAGAGCCGTCGGTCGCCGAAGGCCTCGGCCAACAGCCCCTGGGTGTGGGCGAAATAGCGGTCCAGCACCTCCCGGGCGAAATCCTCCTTGGAGGCAAAGTGGTTGGTGAAGGAGCCGAGTGGCGCCTTGGCCTGGGCGGTGATATCGCGGACGCCGCTACCGTTGTATCCCCGGCGGAACATAACCTTGAGGCCTGCGGCCAGGAGTTTCTCTTTGTGTGAGGGTCTTGCCATGGTTTAAATATAAGTACGTACGTACGTACGTACGTATTGTCAATACTTCAAACAAACTTTCCTGCGACCCCCTTTAGCAGGTGCAGAATGAAGGATGAAGGTGCGACTAGGAAGCCGTCTTGGGCCGCGGTTCGATGAGGAAAGCCGCCACGGTGAACAAAAGGTAGAGCGCGAAGCCGCTCACAGCCATCACCCGCACCGAGGACGGGGGTGGACCGAAGTCGCCTGCGAGCTGGATGGCCACGATCAACAGGCAAAGCAGCACGGTACTGATGCGCCGCCACTTGGTGAGCTCCGGGCTCTGCTTGAAGTAATAGAGGAGCCCCGCGCCGAGCAGCACGAGCTCCACCACGAGCTCGACCATGGGGTGATTCCAGAGCCCCAGGCCCACCTTCCAGTTCTCGTCGTAGACCGGCAGGTCCGGCTGGTGGACCAGAAGATCCAGGAACCAGTGGGAGAGCACGGCGAGCGCCAGGAACACCGCCGGCCGCAGCGAACCCTGGCGGCGACTGTAGGCCCGGTAAGCGAGATAGGCCAGCCCCGCCCAGCCGATGCCGGCGGCGAGGCTATGGGTGTAGGGGTAGAAATCGAAGACCAGGGGGCCGGAGGGGTTCGCCCCCGGCTCGATATGGACCCGCTCCACCCCGAGATAGACGAGGACCGTCCAGACCAGATCCACCCACTGCACGGCCAGGAAATAGACCCACAGCGGCAGGCGTTTCTCGCCGCCCCGGGCGGCGAAGGCCACCCCGTAATGCCCTACGAACATATGTCTCCCCCGGCGGTATGTCGCCGCCGAAACGATGTTTCACCCTCGAAACCTTTGGACCCGCCCGCGACCCAAAGGTGCACTCGCGCATCCTATACCTTAGAATCCGCAACTCCGCGCTCGCCGGCAGGCGGGCCCCCGAAACGGGGCCCCGGGCCGGTGCGGCGCTTATATATCAAGGTACAAGGTAAAGGATCCCCCATGAAAACCCTGCGTCTGCTCGTCGCCGCCTGCCTGCTCAGCGTCTCCGGTATCGCCGCGGCCGACCCCCAGAGCTACACCAACATCGAGGCTTTCTTCGGCCGCCAGAGCGGCCAGTTCCTGAGCGGCGGCGTCGCCTACCGCCTGGCAGGGAGCTATGACCTGTCCGATACCTTCTATACCTACGGGCAGTATTCCAACAACACCTTCGGCGACTTCTCCTTCGGCCAGTCCGGCCTCGACTCCAAGCAGTCGCAGTACATGATCGGCCTCGGCATGCACGAGCCGGTGGCGGACTCCACCGACTGGATCGGCCGCTTCGCGCTGGCCCACGACAGGGGCACTTCGAGCTTCTCGACCTCGGCCCACACGGGCTATGACATCGGCACGGGCATCAATACCGCGCTCACCACCGGCGTCGAGCTCTCCACCTTCCTCGACCACACCACCGCGGGCATGGACACCACCTCTAACCTGCCGAGCATCTCCGCCTCCGCGGGTGAGACGATCCTCTCGGGCTCGATCCACGTGCAGATGGGCAAGAACTTCGACCTCGGTTTCACCGAGGAATTCAGCAGTCTGGGCAGCGAGAACCGCTTCCTGATCTCCGGCCGCTGGGACTTCTGATCGCCTTATCGGGAAGGCCTCCCGCCTCGCGGCGGGAGGCCTTTTTCTTTTCTAGCTAGTCGATGCGCGTCTCGACGCCCTTGGCGATGGGTGTCCACTCCTTCCCGTCCATCGAATACTCGTAGAGGTAATCAGCGCTGCGGGGCGCAGTGTAGCTGCGCACGATGCGGTAGTGCACCACCTTGCCGTCCTTGGTCTCGATGTCCTGGTCGTAGGTCCAGACCGCGCCTTTCACCATGATGTGGAAGTCGGGCTGTCGGCCCTGGGCGGTGATCTGGGTCTCATGATAGATGCCGTCGGCCGCATCCCAGCTGAAGATGTCGAAGAGCTGCAGCTGGTCGTTCACCACGAACACGCACTTGAACTCCGCGTCTTCGCGCCAGCAGTCGCGCACCGTGGTATAGCGCTGGGGCCCGGCCTTGGTGAACGAAGAGTCGAGAGTCTGGCCCACGGTCTTCCAGGTGCCGGGCAGCAAGGGCGTGAGGGCGTCGAGGCCGGTGACCGGAGCCTCCGCGAAGGCCGGGGCGGAGAGCAGGGCCAGGATTAGGCAGGCGTGACGTTTCAAGGTTATGCCCCTTGAGGTTTGAAGCTGTCATCCTAGCCCAGCACCTCTTGGGGGAGGGGTTGAAAAAACGAACGGTCGTGCTATATTCGAATCCATGAGCAAGGGTGAACAGACCCGCCAGCAGATCATCTCCCGGGCCCTCTCCCTCTCCAGCGAGGTGGGGCTGGAGGGCTTGTCGCTGGGTAACCTGGCCTCGGAACTCAAGCTCTCCAAGAGCGGGCTCTTCGCGCACTTCAAGTCCAAGGAAGCCCTGCAGCTCGACGTCCTGCAGGCCGCCTGCGAGCTCTTCGCCCGCGACGTGGTGAAGCCCTCGCTGGCACAGCCGCGCGGCCTGCGCCGGCTGCGATCCCTGTTCGACCACTACATCGCCTGGGTGCGCGGCAGCAGCAAGACGCGGACCTGCATCTTCATGGGCCTCAGCCAGGAATACGACGACCGCCCTGGCCCGGTGCGCGACGCCCTGGCGAAGTCGCAGTTCGACTGGCAGGCGAGCGTGGCGCGGGTCGCCGCCACCGCGGTGGAGACGGGCGAGTTCCGCAAGGACGTGGACCTGCAGCAGTTCGCCTTCGAGTTCACCGGCATCGGCATGATCTTCCAGCAGTTCAGCAAGCTGCTGCAGGACAAGCAGGCGGAACGTCACGCCTACGCCGCGTTCGAAGCGCTGATGACCCGTAGTCGGCGCTAACGCGCCGACTACGCCCTGAACAGAAACCTGAAAATCCCTTCCTGGGATTTTCAGGCTCGGTGAGTCCGGGCTTGCAGCAAGGCTGCAAGCGCCTGTGCAGGGACGCACAGGCTGGACTTTCCGCGGAGCAGGATGCGCAGCGGGAAGAGGCCCGGACTCACCTGCGCGAACCGAGCACAGCAAGCGCCCGGTTCGCGCACGGTGCATCCCTGCACCGTGTATGTAGTTCTAACGGCTGACAGCGCGTGGGTTCTAGATGAATCGCCGAGTAATTGGATTTAGAAATAGCACGACCGGTCGGTCCTGATCGAGAGGAGAAGAGCATGAACGTGATCAACCAGCACGAGCGCAGGCTCGTCACCAGTCCCGAGGATGCCTGGCGCCTCATCGCCAACCTGGGTGGCAAGCATGAGCTGCTCTGGCCTGAGCATTGGCCGGCCATGCGCTTCGACCGGCCCTTGGGGCTCGGCACCGTCGGCGGTCACGGCTTCGTCGGCTACCACGTGGAGCAGTATTCACCGCCGGAGCTCATCCGCTTCCGCTTCACCTCGCCCAAGGGCGTGGAGGGTTACCACGAGTTCCGCGTGGTACAGGAGATCAGCAGCGTGCGTTTCCGCCACACCATGCGCATGCGCACGCACGGCCTGTTCACCTGGCTATGGCTGCTGGCGATACGGCCGCTACACGATGCCCTGCTGCAGGACCTCATGGACCGGGCGTCCACCTATTCCTCCGGCCATGAGTTCCACTCACGCTGGTCCCCCTGGGTGCGGTTCCTGCGCTGGATCTCCGGCCCGGGCGCGGTGCTCGCCGGCCTCGGCCGGGTGCGTGTCGCGACCCAGGCCCTGAAACCGCCGCGCTAGGGCTTCGCGGCGACCAAATTCGTGACCAGGTCTCCGCGCAGGTCCTCCCGCAGCATGATCCGTGGGAAGGCGGCGCTGGTATAGACCGTGTAGGCCTCGGAGCCGCTCGCCTTATCCACTACATACCGCAGCTTGTAGGCATGGATGGCGCCCAAGGCCGTGTCCAGGGTGCCGGCGTCGCTCACCTCGCAGTGCACCCGGCTGGAACCTGTCTTGGCGTCATACACCTCAAACTCGAAACTCTCTCCGGGCTTCCTGTCGGCGGCCATGACGGTCGCCCAGTCGATGCGTTGGTCCACGGTATCGGGAGCGATCTCCCCCGCCACCGCCTGGTCCTGGCCCGGCAGGCGTTCGTCCGCCGAGGGGCTGGTGAGCGCCTCGCCACTCACCTTCGAGCCCGCGTATTTCAGCGTCATCACGTAGTGTCGGCCCTCGCGGGTGCGCATCTTGAGCGTGGTGGCGATGGGCGCCATCCCGCGGGTCGCGACGGTCTCCCAGCTCTGCTCGAAGGCAGGGAAATCCGCGGTGAACCGGTAGGTCCCGTCCGGAAGCTGGGTGATGGTGGTGGTGGAGAGGGTGCCGGGCTTGCCGTCGAGGCTGTCGCGATAGGTGAAGGTCCCGGTGCGCAGCCGCGCGGCGTCGAAGCCGGGCGTGTCTCCGAGCGCCACGGCGGCGGCGGGCAACAGTACCAAGATCAGCCAATGTCTCGATGCCACGGCGCGCGCTCCGGCGATGCGATGTCCGCTTAGAGCGTCTCCCGCCGTCGCGGTTCCCCTTCCGCCTGCTCGTCCGGCAACGGCAGGTGGCGCGGCGGCACAGGCGTGGATTGCACGATGGACGTGGTGGTCTGCCCGAAGACCAGGAACTGGTCGAGGATCACGTCCAGGTTGTCCAGGGAATCCAAGTAAGCCTTGATGATGAAGCAGTCCTCGCCGGTGATACGGTGGCACTCCACCACCTGGGGCAGCCGCGCCGCGAGCGCCGGGATCTCCGGCAGCTTGCCCGGCATGGGGCGGACGCGGATGTAGATGGCGAGCGGGTAACCGAGCGCGCGGGGATCGAGTTCGAGGCGCGTGCCCTTGATGATGCCCGCCTCCTTGAGCCGCTCGATGCGCTCGCGCACCGCCGGGGCGGACATGCCCACCCGCCGCGCCATCTCCGAGACGCTCATGCAGGGGTCTTCCCGCAAGAGACGCAGCAGCTCCAGGTTGCGGGCATCCTGAAGCGGTTCTGCGATTTGAAGGGCGATTTTCATATATACCTTCCAATCGAATGCTGATTGGTTTCAATACTTTTGATTAGGCATTCAAATACACAGTTTCGGATGGGATTATGCTCTCCCATGAAAACCGAAACCAGCCTGCTCCTGCCCACGGGCGCCGATAGCTCTCTCCCCGCCCGGGTCCCGCCCCAGGCCTGGTTCCTGGTGAGTGCCGTGTTCCACTACCTCGGGCCCGCTTTCGCGGTGCTGCTGTTCGCGGCGGTGGCGCCCTTGGGCGTCGCCTGGCTGCGCATCGCCAGCGCCGCGGCGGTGTTCGCCCTCTGGCGCCGGCCCTGGCGCTATTTCCGGCGGCTGGACCGGGATGCCCAGCGCACGGTCATCGCCCTCGGCGTGGTGCTGGCGCTCATGAACGTCTGTTTCTACCTCGCCATCGCGCGCCTGCCCCTCGGCACCGTGGGGGCCATCGAGTTCCTGGGCCCCATAGCGCTCGCCGCCACAGGATTGCGCAGCCGGCGCAACTTCGCCGCTCTCGCACTCGCCGCCGCGGGTGCGTTCGTGCTCACGGACTTGCGTCTCGCCGGCACACCGATGGGATTCCTGTTCGCCTTCCTCAACTGCGCGCTGTTCCTGCTGTACATCGTGCTCGGCCATCGCATCGCCGCAGACGGAGGCAGCGCCGGCATCGACCGCCTGGGCTGCGCCATGCTCGTGGCCATGGTAGCGGCCCTGCCCATCGGCATCGCCGATGCAACACCGGCGTTCTGGCACCCTGATTGGCTTGCCGCCGGTATCGGCGTCGGCATCTGTTCCTCGGTGATCCCCTATGTCTGCGACCAGCTCGCCATGGCGCGGCTGCCCCGGGCTACGTTCGCGCTCATGCTCTCGCTGCTGCCGGCCATGGCCTGCGTGATCGGCGCCCTGGTGCTGCGTCAGATCCCGGGAGTAGCCGACATGGCTGGCATCGGCCTCGTGGCGGCCGGCGTACTGCTGCACCAGCCACGACGGGATTGATCCGGAAAATCGCTACGGCGCGGAGGAGCCCAATGGACTACGTGAATCTCGGCGGCACCGGCCTCAAGGTGTCGCGCATCTGCCTCGGCTGCATGAGCTACTCCATGACCCAGGCGGCCTGGCGCCTGGGGGAAGCACAGAGCCGGCCCTACATCCAGCGCGCACTGGAGCTCGGCATCAACTTCTTCGACACCGCGAACATGTATTCCGAAGGCGGGAGCGAGCTGTTCCTCGGCAAGGCGCTCAAGGAATACGCCCGGCGCGAGGAGGTGGTGATCGCCACCAAGGTCTTTTACCCGATGCGTCCCGACGCCAACGGCGGCGGCCTGTCGCGCCAGGCCATCATGACGGAGATCGACGCGAGCCTGAAGCGCCTCGGCACCGACTATGTTGACCTCTACCAGATCCACCGTTGGGACGAAGCCACGCCCATCGAGGAGACACTCGAAGCGCTGCACGACGTCGTGAAGGCGGGCAAGGCGCGCTACCTCGGGGCCTCCAGCATGTACGCCTGGCAGTTCATGCAGGCGCTCGCCCTGAGCGAGCGCCGCGGCTGGACCCGCTTCGTGAGCATGCAGCCGCACTACAACCTGCTGTACCGCGAGGAGGAGCGGGAGATGCTGCCCTTGTGCGCCGACCAGGGCATAGCCGTGATCCCCTGGAGCCCGCTCGCCCGCGGCCGGCTGGCTCGGGCCTGGGCCTCGCGGGCCACGACGGAACGTTCCCGTGCCGACGCCTACGGGCAGAAGCTCTATACCGCCGCCGAAGCAGCGGACCACAGAGTGGTGGACGCGGTGGCGGCGCAGGCCGCAGCCCGGGGCGTCTCCCAGGCGCAGGTGGGCCTCGCTTGGCTGCTATCTAAGCCTACGGTGACGGCACCCATCGTGGGCGCCACTAAGCCCGAGCACCTGGAGGATGCGGTGGCGGCCCTGAACCTGCAGCTCACGTCCGAGGAGCTCACGGCGCTGGAAGCGCCCTACGTGCCGCACCCGGTCGCGGGCATCGTGTGAGCCGCAGGAATCCGGAAGACGGCCGTCCCCATCACGGCGCACCCTGGTCGCCCAACAGGAGGAGAAACGTCATGCAGAAGATCTGGCGCTGGCTGCGGCATTGGCCCCTCTCACCGGCCTCGACCCACGCCGAGGGCCGCCGCTCCGCCCCGGCAGCGGGCCGCCTGTCCATCCGCATCTACTGGTGAGGATCCGGGGGCTTGACCCCGGAGCCGGCCCGCGCATATCTTAGTTACTTCAATATTTGAAGTAACTAAAGCGATGGCATGCGCGTCTCCCAGATCGGCCGGATGAAGTGCCCGGTGGCCCGCACGCTCTCCATCGTGGGCGACCCCTGGACGCTCTTGATCATCCGCGAGCTGTTCCTGCGCTCGCGCCGCTTCGAGGAGTTCCAGGGCTACACCGGCATGGCGCCTTACCTGCTCACCGCCCGCCTCAAGCAGCTCGCCAAGGACGGCGTGTTGGAGCGCCGCGCCTACCAGCAGCGGCCGCGCCGCTACGAATACCGCCTCACGGACAAGGGCCTGGACCTCTACCCCCTGGTGGTGGCCATGGCCCAGTGGGGCGATCGCTGGATGGTGGATGCCGCCGGGCCGCCCCTGAAGCTCGTGCACAAGCACTGCGGCCTGCACAGCGCGCCGGGGCTCAGCTGCCCCGAGTGCGGCGAGGCCGTGGGCCCGCGCGACATGCGGACCGAGATGCAGCCCGTGATGCTCGCCGACCGGGCCCGCATGTGGAAACGATTCAAACACCAGACGCGCGCCGCCTGAAGGAGGTGCTCCCGTGAAACTCCCCGTGACCATGGAATTCGCCAAGCCCGACGAGGTGCTGCGCTTCGAGAAGGGCCATTTCGAGGTGATCCACATCGGCGGCATGACCCTCGGGCGCGCCACCTACGAGCCCGGCTGGAAATGGTCCGAGCACGTGGGCCGCGCCCAGCATGCCGAGCTCTGCCAGGTGGAGCACGTGGGCATGGTGGTGTCGGGCCGGGCCGTGGCCAAGATGGCCGACGGCTCCGTCCTCGAGCTCAACCCGGGCACGGTGTTCTACGTGCCGCCCGGGCACGACAGCTGGGTGGTGGGCGACGAGCCTTACGTGTCACTGCACTTCATGGGCGCCGGGGACTACGCACGCTGAAGTGCGACAATCAGGTGCCCGTCCATGGAGGTCCTCATGAAGAAGATCGCCGTCGAATCCGCCCCCACCCGCTTCGGCAGCCGCTACCCTGCGCCCTTCGATGCAGAGTGCCAGGGGCGCCGGCGGTGGTGTCTGGGCGACGCCGCCGGACTGACCCAGTTCGGTGTAAACCTGCTGCGCCTGCCGCCCGGCCAATGGTCCAGTCAGCGCCACTGGCACGCGCGCGAAGACGAGTTCGTGTATGTGCTGGAGGGCGAGGTGGTGCTCGTCACCGACGCGGGCGAGGAGACGCTGCGGGCGGGCGATTGCGCCGGCTTCAAGGCCGGCGTCAGCGACGGCCATCATCTGCAGAACCGCAGCGGACGCGAAGCGGTGCTCCTGGAAGTAGGTACGCGGGACCCAAAGGGCGATGCCGCCACCTATCCGGACATCGACCTCATCTTGCCGGGCAGTGGCGCGGGCTACGCCCACAAGGACGGCAGTCCCTACCCGAAAGGCTGATCAGCCGAGGCGGCAAAGCAGCCGCACCCCTGCCTCGGCAGTGGCCTCGAGCACCTGGCGCGAGTCGCCGGCCCGGGCCCGCAGCGCCAGGGAATTCATGATGCCGCAGGCGACTCGGGCGAGATCGCCCGCGCCGATCTCGCTCTTCAGTTCACCGTGCTCCAAGGCGTGGGCGAAGCGCGCCTCCAATTGTTCGTCGAGTTCGTGCAGGCCGTCGGCGAACACCCGGCGGATCTTGGGATCGAGAACCGATTCCGTGGCGGCGGTGCCGATCAGGAAGCAGCCACGCGCACCATGGTCCCCCGCCGTGTAGATCTCGATGGCACGGGTGTAGACCCGGCGCAGGGCGTCGGCGAGCGGCAGCTCATAGGAGAGCGCTTCGCGCATGGCTTCACGTCCCATGGCCCGGTACTGCTCTAGCGACGTCATATAGAGCGCATGCTTATTGCCGAAAGCCCCGTAGAGGCTCGGCTTGTTCATGCCGGCGGCGTCCGTGAGGTCTTCCAGGGAGGCTGCGGAATAACCCGCGTCCCAGAAAGCCGCAGTCACCCGTGCCAGGGCCTGACCCGGGTCATAGGTACGGGGACGGCCGCGGGGGCGGCGGCCAAGATGATGGGCTGAAGATTTTTTTACCATACAGTACTAAAATCCTTGACAACTGATGCTCTGGGTTTAATATTAGTACCGTTCGGTATATAAATCAACCCAGGAGCCGACCATGGACCTCTACTTCGCCCCTCTCGCCTGCTCGATGGCCACGCGCATCGCCCTGTACGAAGCCGGTGCCGACGCCAACTATCTCTACGTGGACATCCACACCCATCCCCACGACCGCCGTCTCGAAGACGGCTCCGACTACTTCGCCATCAATCCCATGGGCCAGGTGCCGGCGGTGCGCACCGACGACGGCGAACTCGTCACCGAGAACCCGGTGGTGCTGCAATACGTGGCGGACCGGTATCCCGAGTCCAGCCTCGCGCCCCAAAGTGGCCTCGCCCGTTACCGTCTGCAGGAATGGCTCAACTTCATCGGCACTGAGCTGCACAAGGGGATGTACATCCCACTGCTGGGGCGCAGCAACCCGGAGGGCGCCAAGGACTTCGCGCGGCAGAAGACCGTCGCGCGCTTGGGCCACGTGGAGAGCCGGCTACAGGAGCACGAGTTCCTGCTGGATCGGTTCAGCGTCGCCGATGCCTACCTCTTCACGGTGCTGAACTGGTCCCAGTATGCAGGCATCGACCTCTCGCCCTGGCCGGCGGTGCAGGCCTATTACAAGCGCCTGCTACAGCGCCCCAGCGTCGCCAAAGCGGTCGCGGAAGAGAGCCGCATCTACGCCTGGGAAATGCAACGCAAGGTTGCGGTATGAGCGCACAACACATGGCCGCCATCGATGCCCCCACAGCCGAGGTGTTGCGTCGCTTCAACGAGGTGTTCCTGAACCACGACCCGGCACCCCTGGCCGGGCTCGTGGCTGAGGATTGCGTCATCGAGAACATCCAGCCGGCGCCCGATGGTGCGCGCCTAGTGGGACAGGCCGCCTGCGTGGAGCGCTGGACGGAGATCGCGACGGCCCCGAGCACGTTCTTCGTGCTGGAGGATACGATCGTGATGGGCGAGCGCGGCATCATCCTCTGGCGCTATCACTGGGGGCCGGAGCGCTCCAGTTCGGTGCGCGGTGTGAACCTGATGCGGGTGCGGGATGGGCGGATCGTTGAGGCCCAGGGCTACGTCAAGGGGGCTTGAGGCCGCGCATCGCCGCGGGCCTCCGCATCTGGGCCAGGAGCGGTGAGCCCATCTGGCACTTAACTCATGCAGGCACCGATGCGACCATACCGTGGTCCCCGGTGCCCGCAAGATTCTGGAAGATTCGCCGCCGCCGGCCTCCTTAAGATGGGCGCACCTGAGGAACCACCAAGGTGCTCACCATGGTCACCGTGAACAAGATCGACTGGCCGCGCATCCTGCTCAAGGCCTGCAAGCGCATCGAGCGCGGCGAGGGGGACTCCTCCCTCACCGGCCTCGCCCGCGGGCTCGGGGTCGGCGTCTCGGAGCTGCAGCGCCAGTTCAAGCGCCGCCTGGGCGTCTCGCCCAAGGCCTACGCCCAGGCGCTGCAACTGCACCGCCTCACCCACCGCGTCGCCAAGGACCGCTCCACGCTGGACGCGACCTACGCCGCCGGCTTCGAGTCCGCCGCCAGCGCCTACTCCGCCGCCGGCGGAGCGCTGGGCGTATCGCCCGGCCGTTTGCGCAAGCCCTTGGACATCGGCTGGTGGCTCGGCCTCTCGGACCTGGGCTGGATGCTCATGGCCGCCACCGAGAAAGGCATCTGCTGGCTCGCCTTCGGCGACGAGCCGGGCGAAATGCTCCAGGAGCTGCGCGCCGCCTACCCCAAGGCGCGCTTCGCCAACGACGAGCGCCGGCTGCTGGACTGGTTCGACGCGGTGCGCGAGTTCGTGCTGCTGCCCAAGGAAGCCCTGGAGCTGCCGGTGGACGTGCAAGGCACCGCCTTCCAAGCGCGGGTGTGGCGCGCGCTGCGCCAGATCCCGCTCGGCGGCACCGAGAGTTACGGCCAGGTGGCGAAGCGGATCGGCGAACCGGCCGCGGTGCGCGCCGTGGCCTCGGCCTGCGCCAAGAACAAGGTGGCGCTGCTCATCCCCTGCCACCGGGTGGTGGGCGCCGACGGCCGGCTCTCGGGTTACCGCTGGGGCGCGGAACGCAAGGCAGCGCTGCTCGAGCGCGAACGGGATGAGTGAGCGATGCGCGCTTCAGATGCAGGTCTTCAGCCTGCGGATGGCCTCGGGGATGTCGCGGCTCGCGGCCCCGCCGAAGCCCAAGATCAGCCCGCCGCGCTTCGGGGCCCGGATGTAGCACTGGGAGAGCGGCCGCACCGACACGCCGCGCGCGGCGGCCGCGCGCGTGACCGCGATGTCGTCCACCCCGGGCGGCAAGAGCGCCACCAGGTGCATGCCGGTCTCGCCGCCCACCACCTCGAGCTGCCCGGGCAGCTCGGCGGCGATGGCTTCCACCAGCGCGGTGCGCCGCTCCATGTAGAGCGTGCGCATGCGGCGGGTGTGGCGCGCGAAATGCCCCTCGCCGATGAAATCAGCCATCACGAGTTGGTGCAGGCTGGAGGAGAAGGTGTCGCCGGCATCCCGCGCCACCGCGAAGCTGGGCACCAGGTCCTTCGGGATCACCACGTAGCCCACGCGCAGCGCCGGGAACATGACCTTGCTGAAGGTGCCGACATAGATCACGCGCTCGTCCGGGTCCATGCCCTGCAGCGAAGCCACCGGCCGGCCGCCGAAGCGGTACTCGCTGTCGTAGTCGTCCTCGATGATCCAGGCCCCGCTCTCGGTCGCCCAGTTGAGCAGGGACATGCGCCGTGCCGCGCTCATGGTCATGCCCAGGGGGAACTGGTGGGAGGGGGTGATGTAGACGGCGTGGGCGTCGCGGCCGCGACGGATGCCGTCCGCCACCCTGAGGCCCTCCGTGTCCACCGGCACCGACACCGGCTTCGCGCCCACCGCGAGCAAGGCCTGGCGCGCACCGAGATACCCCGGCTCCTCCACCCAGGCCTCGTCACCGGCGTCGAGCAGCACCTGGGCCGAGAGCTGCAGTCCCTGCTGCGAGCCCGTGGTCACCATGATCTGCTCGGCATCGCACTTCACCGCGCGCATGGCGCTCAGGTAGTCGGCGATGGCCGCACGCAGCGGCAGGTATCCGAGCGGCCCCCCGTACCCCATGACCTCCAACGCCTGGCGACGCACGTGCCGGTTCACGAGTTGCGCCCAGATCCCCATGGGGAACCGGTCCACCGCGGGCAGACCGATGCGGAAGGCGCCCAGGTTCTTGAGCCAGGGCTGCTCCAGCACCGGCATGGCGGCGGAGCGGCGCGACGTGCGGCGCGCACCCCGGCGGTGGGCGGCGGGCGCCGCCTTGCGGCTCTTGCCTGCGACGCGCCTCAGGCTCTCGCCCGGGATGGCACGGGCCACGCAGGTGCCGGCGCCGATGAAGCTCTCGAGATAGCCCTCGGCCAGGAGCTGCTCGTATGCCCCGAGCACCGGGATGCGCGAGACCTTGAGCTCGTCCGCGAGGCGGCGGGTGGAAGGCACCCGCTGGCCCGGATGCAGCCGGCCCGCGAGGATCGCCTGCCGGAACCACTCCGCCAGCTGGCGATAGAGCGGCGTCGGGCTGCCCGGATCGAGGCCGATGGGCAGGGGGAAGCTGGGGGCGAGCTGTGGCATGGGATTCCCCAAGTGGTCATATTGAATGATAGCAAAGTGGATATTTTAGTAAACCACTCCGGAGCGTAGCTTCCGTCCACCCCTCGCTACCGGAGCCCGCCATGAACCGCCTCAGCAAGACCTGGCTCACCGCCGCCCTCCTCACCCTCCTGCCCCTGGCGGGCCGGGCGGCGGACAACCCCGCCGCGGTGCCGGCTCCCCAGGTGCGGGACGGGCAGCATGACTTCGACTTCGGCACCGGCGTGTGGAAGACCCACATCCGGCGCCTCCTGCACCCGCTCACCGGTTCCACGGAATGGGCCGAGACCAGCGGCACCGTCACCACGCGCAAGCTCTGGGACGGCAAGGGCCAGCTCGAGGAGCTGGTGACGAACGGCCCCGGCGGAGACATCGAGGGCATCACCGTGCGCCTCTACGACCCCGCCGCCCGGCAGTGGAAGCTCTACTGGGTGGACAGCGGCGACGGCACCCTGGGCCAACCCGTGGTCGGCGCCTTCCAGGACGGCGTCGGCACCTTCTACGACCAGGAGGAGATCGGCGGCCGCGACGTGTGGGTGCGCAACGTCTACTACGGCATCGGACCCAAGACCTACAAGTTCGAACAGGCCTTCTCCGCCGACGGCGGCAAGACCTGGGAAGCGAACTTCATGGCCTCGCTCACCCAGGAATCGCCCGCGGTGCCGGAGCAGGCGGAAGCCCCGGGCTTGAGCGAACCGCAGCACGCCTTCGACTGGCAGTTCGGCGACTGGGACGTGCACATGTCGCGCCTCAAGGCCCCGCTCACCGGCTCCAACACCTGGATACCGATGGACGGCAGCGTGGTGGTGAAACGCATCTGGGGCGGCAAGGCGAACGTGGCGGAGATCGACGTACAGGGCGCCAGCGGTCCGCTGCAATTCCTGTCACTGCGCCTCTACAACCCGGCCGCCAAGCAGTGGAGCCTGAACTTCGCCGGCAGCGGCGACGGCACCTTCGGCGTGCCCGAGATCGGCGCGTTCAAGGACGGCCGCGGCGACTTCTACGACCAGGAGCCCTACGCCGACAAGACCATCATGGTCCGCTTCTCGTTCCTCAACATCGGCACCGATTCCGCCCGGGACGAGCAGGCCTTCTCCGGCGACTACGGCAAGACCTGGGAAGTGAACTGGGTGAACCTGCACAAGCGCATGCCCGCGGCCCCGGGCACGCGCTGAACCGCCATCGACCTTAAGGAGCACGAGCCCATGGCCACAGTACGCAAAGAGATACTCACCCAGGCTTCGGCCGCCGCGGCCTGGGACGCGATCCGCGACGTGGGCGCCCTGCACACCCGGCTCGTGCCGGGGTTCGTGAAGGACACGCGCCTCGAAGGCACGGTGCGCGTCGTCACCTTCGGCAGCGGCCTCGTGGTGCGCGAACCCATCGTGACCCTCGACGAGGGGACACGCCGCCTGGTCTGGACCGCCGAGGGCGGCCTCGCCACCCACTACAGCTCTTCCGTCCAGGTCTTCGACGAGGGTCCGGGCCGGACGCGCGTCGTCTGGCAGTCGGATTTCCTGCCCGACAGCGTCGCGGCCGGCATCGACGCGGCCATGGCGGCCGGTGCCGAGACCATGCGCCGCACCCTCGACCAGACGGCGGAAAAAGGAGCATGAAATGAAGATCCCCACTCGCTTACGCATCGCGCTGTTCGCCCTCGCCTCGCTCGGCCTGCTGCAGCCGGGGGTCGCCGCCGCGCCGGCGGCGACCCCCGTCCACGATGGGCAGCACGATTTCGACTTCAACATCGGCACCTGGAAGACCGAGATCCGCCGGCTCGTGAAACCCTTAAGCGGCTCCCACACCTGGGTGACCTATTCGGGCACCCACACGGTGCGCAAGGTCTGGGACGGCCGCGCCGACCTCGGCGAACTCGAGATCACGGGCACGAGCGGCAGCGTGAAAGGCCAGCACATCGAGGACGCGGCCCTGCGTCTCTACAACTCTGATGCACACCAGTGGAACGTGTACCTCGGCAGCAGCAGGTCCGGCACCCTCGGCGCGCCCATGGTGGGCGAGTTCAAGGACGGGATCGGCGTGTTCATAAACCAGGACAGCTACGACGGCCGGACCGTGCTGGTGCGCGACGTCTGGTCGAAGATCACGCCCACCTCCTGCCACAACGAGTGGGCCTACTCGGACGACGGCGGCAAGACCTGGGAAGTGAACTGGATCGCGGACGACACCCGGATCGAATGAAGACCAAGGCTCCCACGGTTCGTCCACGGTCAAGGCGACGACGCCACCGAAGCGCAAGATATCGATAGTCGGATCCAGCCGGACGAATCAGGCTGTTTCTGTCCTAATTGCCGGCTATTGTGCGGCGTCATGGGTGGGCGTGTGGCCGGAACTTTCGCTGCGCGGCCCTGGTCATAGTGCTCACTCGACGGGGAGACGATATGCGTACCGGGATGGGCTTAGCGATACTCACACTCAGCTGTGCGGTTTCGGCACAGGCGCGCGCGGATGCGCCCGCGACACCACCGCCCTTCTCCGGCAACGTGCAGTTCATGACCAACTACGTGGGCCGCGGCCTCGCCCAGAGCCTGGGCCAACCCGGAGTCGAAGGTGAGATCGACTACAACTCGGGACCGGGACTCTACGGCGGCATCGACGGCAACAGCATCAACTGGATCGACCAGCTCTACCCCGGTGACAGCGTGGACGTGGAGATCGATGCCTGGCTGGGCTGGCGCACGATCTACGACGCGGACTGGACCACCAAGTTCGCCGTGCTGCGCCTGCAGTTCCCGGGTCGCTACGTGCAGCAGAACCCGCCCACGGACCAACCCAACACCACCGAAGTCTACGGCTATGTGGCCTGGAAGGGCCTCAGCGCGCAGCTCAACTGCACCGTCACCAACGAGTTCGCGACGCCGGATTCCAAGGGGACCTGTTACGCGAACCTCACGGCCAACCAGACCTGGGGCGCGGACTGGACTACCACCGAACACATAGGGCGACGGAACGAGACCGGCCGCAGCCCCACCACGGACGCGAGCAATCGCCTCAACGACTACACCGACTGGAAAGCGGCGGTGAGCTACAACCTCGGCTACGACATGAGCCTCACCCTGGCCCACACCTGGACCAACGCCGACCCGGCTGGGTTCACGCTCAACGGCTACTATGTCGGCGGCCACCACACCTGGTTGTTGCTCGAGAAGGATTTCTGAAAGCGGCGGCGCTCGCGCCGGTCAGCGGACCCGGACCTCGTGGCCCTCGGCCATGAGGCTCCAGTTCTGCTGGTCGGTGGAGTATTCCTCGCGGAAGTCGATGTGGTCCTGGTCGCTGAAGAGGTTGACGTTGCGGAAATAAGTGGTCTGACCCAGGTTCACCTGCTGGCCGGGATAGGTCCACATGCCGCCGGCGATGATGAGCTTGCCTGAGCTCGCGTGGCCGCCGTCCGCCGGCACATAGGTGACGCCGTAGCTGTCGCCGCCCAGGTAGGTGAAGGCCAGGAGCACCCGCGAGGTGCCGTTCACCGACTGGTTGCAGACGAAGTAGGCGCCCGCCTTCCAGCACTGGTTCACCAGGGTGGAGCTGACCTTGTCGGCCTTGCTGAAGGGGGTGTCGTAGTTCTGGGAATCGGTCTTCCAGGTGCCGGCGAAGGGGATGAGCCGGTCCAGGCCCTGAGGTGCGTCCGCTGCGAGGGCGAACGATGTGGCCATCAACGCCATGGCTGCAAACAAGGACTTCATGGTTCCCTTCCCCTGATCCACCGCTCCCGGCGGCTTGCCTACAGCATAGCGCAGCCGTGCGTGGGCCGCGGGGCTGGAATAAAATACGCCGCCCCGCGGTTGTCCAGCGTCGAGATCTGCTTCACCGTCCCGAGGAATACCCCGTCCATGCGCATCTTGCTCACAGCCTTGTCCGTGCTGGCGCTCTATGCTCTCGCCCTCTCCGAAGCCGCCGCCTGCGCCTGCGGCTGCGGGGTGTTCAGCGTGGGCACGAGCTCGCTCCTGCCCAACGGTACGGGCGGCACCGCCTTCATCGAATACGACTACTTGAACCAGACCCAGAACTGGAGCGGGACTTCCTCGGCACCCGCTGCTGACAACGCCGACAAGAACATCCGCTCGGATTTCTATACCGCCGGCCTGCAGTACATGTTCGACCGGGACTGGGGCCTGAGCATCGCCGTGCCCTACACCGACCGCCTGTTCGTGACTACCCTGAACGACGGCAGCATCGGGGGCTTCCACCATTCGGCGCTCGGCGACGTGCGCTTGCTCGGCATGTACAGCGGCTTCTCGGATGACATGTCCACCGGCATCATGTTCGGCCTCAAACTCGCCACTGGCGACTACACCTACCCGAACTTCGACCGCGACACCTCCATCGGCACCGGCACCACCAACGCCATCCTCGGCGCCTACCACGAGGCCAACCTCGACGCCGACAACACCTGGAGCTGGTTCGTGCAAGGCGAATGGGAGCGCGCCTTCGCGGCCCGCGCCGGCTACCGCCCGGGCAACGAACTCGATGCCGCCGGCGGCGTCTACTACAGCGGCTGGGATCTCGGTGCCAAGACCAGCCTCGCCCCGGTGCTGCAACTCCTGGTCTCGGACCGCTGGCAGGACAGCGGGCCACGGTCGAACCCCGGCAATACCGGCTACCAGCGCCTCCTGGCGGCGCCGGGCCTGGAACTCGACAGCGGCAAGTTCCGGTTCTACGCCGACGTCGAGTTCCCCCTCTACCAGGACGTGATCGGCAACCAGCTGGTGGCGCCGCGCCAGTACAAGCTCATCGTGGCGTATAGTTTCTGATCATGAGACGCCGCTTCGCCTGCCTCGCCTTCAGCGCCGCCCTGTGGCTGCCGGCGGCGCTGGCGCTGGACGTGGGGGACGCGGTGCCCGCGCTCAAGTCCACCACCCTCGACGGCCAGCCCTTCGACCTCGCCGCCCTCAAGGGCAAGGTGGTGGTGCTCAACCTCTGGGCCACCTGGTGCTCTCCCTGCCGGGTGGAGATGCCGGCGCTCGACGCTTTCTACACCCACTACCGAGACAAGGGTGTGGCCATGCTGGGTCTCGACGAGAACGATCCGGACGACGTCGCGGAGGTGCGCAAGGTGATGGCGGACTTCCACTACCCCGCGCTCATGGCCCAGGGCGCGTCGGTGAACGACTTCCGGATGCCGCGGGTGCTGCCCATGACCTACGTCATCGACGCCCAGGGCGTGATCCGCGCCAGACTCTGGCCCGGCGGCACGCCGGTGACCGAGGAGAACCTCGAGAAAGCGGTGCGGCCGCTGCTGCCGAAGCCTTAAAGCCCCCGTGCGCTCCCTCGCCTGCCTGATCCTCTGTCTGGCGCTCCCCGCCTGGGCGCCTGCCGCCGACTTGCCCCCGCCGCTGCAGAGCCTGGCCCAGCAGGGCGGGAAAGTGCTGCGCAGCTTCCCCGCGCCGGACGGCCTCACCGGCTGGGTGGTGGAGCTCCAGGGCGGCAGCGCGATCCTCTACACCACCGCGAGCGGCGACTACGCCTTCACCGGCCCGCTGCTGGACAAGGACGGCAACAACCTCACCAGCCGCTACGCCCAGCAA
>DASSIS010000076.1:0-10507 GCA_035691665.1 Gammaproteobacteria bacterium
CGAGGATCCCGTCACCGGCGCCGCCCACTGCATGCTAGCCCCCTATTGGGCTAAGCACCTGGGCAAGACCGAGTTCCGTGCCTACCAGGCCTCCAAGCGCGGCGGCGAGATGGGCGTGCGGCTGCGAGGCGACCGGGTGGAGCTCGAGGGAAGCTGCGTGTTCTTCCTGGAAGGGTTCGCGGAGATCTGAGGTGTCTGACATGAAGATGGAGGTCGAGATGAAACGCCGAGCGTTATTTGCCGCCTTGATGCTGATCCCCGCGTTGAGCTTCGCGGCTCCCATGATCTACGACATAGACCCGGACCACACCCATCCCGTCTTTGAGGCGGATCACTTCGGCGGCCTGTCCGTGTGGCGCGGCCTGTTCAGCCGGAGCCAGGGCACCATCACCCTCGACAAGGCCGCGGGCACAGGCACCGTGGACGTGACCGTGGATCCGGCGAGCGTCCTGACCGGGCAGTCCCAGGTGGACAAGGTGCTGGTGGGTCCCGAGATGTTCGACACCGCCAAGTACCCCGAGGTCCATTATCACGGCATCTTGGGCGGCTTCGTGGACGGCAGGCCCACTAAGGTGACCGGCATGCTCACCCTGCACGGGATCACCAAGCCCGTGGACCTCAAGATCGGCTCCTTCAAGTGCATGCCCCACCCGCTCTTGAAGCGCGAGGATTGCGGCGCCGACGCGACCACCACCTTCAACCGCGACGACTTCGGCATGGATTCCGGCAAGACCTACGGCTTCAACATGGCGGTGACGCTGCTCATCCAGGTGGAGGCCATCGCCGAGAAGTGATGCGCAGCGCCGCTCAGAGGCGCCGGGGCTTGAGGGTCAGGAATTCCACGCCCTGCACCTTGCTCGAACTCAAGTCGAAGCGCGACAAGGCCTGCTGACCCAGGAGTAGCTGGCAGGTGCCGCAGTCCATGGCGGGGATGTCCTTGAGTTCGAAACCCGCCAGCTTCATGGAATCCACGTTGATCAGCCGCGCACTGACCCGACGGCCGTCGGCGGTGGTCGCCGTGACCGAGGGCTGTACCACCTCGTACGTGGCTTTGGATTCCTGGAGGAGCGTATCGTTGAGCGTGGTGACGGTCGCGCCCGTATCCACCACGAAGGCGCTGACGGGTGCTTTGCCCAGTGTCACCGGCGCCATGAAGTTGCCGTCCATCTTGAAGAGCCGGATCTGGGTCTTCTCGTCCGAATCCACAGTGTTTGATTGCTGCATCGCTGTCTCGATGGCGATCCGTTGGCCCTCGAAGTAGGGCTGCTGGCCCATCGCGGCGAGATGCGCATCAAAGGAGGCGAGCAGGGCCAAGGCCTCGTAATAGCGCTTCTTCTGCACCAGGAGCTTGGCCAGGTCGCCGCGCGCGTCTACCAGCGTGGGCACGATGGTGAGCGTCTTGTAGTACCAGTCTATGGCCTCGTCGGTCTTGCCGGTCTTGGAGAGGCTGTCTGCGTAGTAGTAGAAGAGATCGTAGGTACCCTCGCCTGCGGCGATGGCTTTCTGGAACTGGACGATGGCCTGCTCGTGCTCGTCACGCCGGTTTTGGACGATGCCGAGGCGGGCGAACGCGTCGCTGTCGTTGGGTCGTTGCTGGAGGTAGTCCTGCCAGTTGTTTTCCGCGCACTCATAGTCCTGGTTCTGCATGCAGTCCATGGCGGCTTTCTTGAGTTCCGCGGCCGGCGTCTTGGCGCAACCCAGGGGGGCCAAGACCAGGAACGCGACCGGAAATATCAGGGCGACGACCTTCTTGGCGTCCGTTGCGGGCATCGTGTTCCCCTTAAGCAGAGTGTGGTGCGTCGGCGAGTAAATATTAACAGAATGAGATCTGCCTCCCGTCCAGTGACCGCGCCCACTCGACGGACGGCCCCAGCGTGCCCATAATTCACTCTTCAATGGAAGATCATTATGGGGATCAGGGATATGCGCAGAATGTTCGTCTTGGGGGTTTTGGGTGTCGCGATCCTCGCCGCTTGCTCCAGCGTGTCGCCGCTGCAGCAGGACCAGCCGCTCATGCTCGCGGCGGGTGATGGGATCGCGGTGGTGCAATTCGACACACTCGATCCCTTGAGCCAGATCCAGATAGTGTCGCCGCAATCCGGCGGCAAGACGCTCACTATCCCCAGCGCTCCGGTTGGCAAGAGCACCTATGTCTTCGAGGTCCCCGCAGGCCGCTATTGCCTGGTGCGTTTCTGGTTCGGGAACTACCTGCTCAGCCACGAGAATGGCTACGTGGGCTGCTTCGAGGTTCCCGCCGGGCAGGTAGGCTTCAGCGGGATCTATTCGCCACGTTCACAAGGTGGGCAGGTCGTCGCCGGACAGGACCTGGATGTGACCGATGCGAAGGCCCAGCTCAGACAGAGCTATCCGCACATCGCGGCCCAGTTCCTGCAACCTGAACCGGCGCCGTTGCCGACGGCGGCGCCCCAGGAAGCATCCGCACCTGCGGCAGCACCGGCCACCGCGTCGGCGAGCGTGCCCCCGCCCCCAGGCAAGGATCTGCTCTCGACTTGGATAACCCATGATGATCGCGCGGACGTGGATTCCATCTACGTGCGCAACAACACCAAGTGGACGATGGAGATCACTACCTTCGAATTCTACGACTGTGCGAACATCAAGCAACCGTGCAAGGTTACCCACCCTAACTTCAAGCTCAAGCCCAACGAGACCAAGGTCTACACGCAAGTACAGCGGGACGATCCGCAAGGCGCCTATTCTTTCCACTACCGGTTCGCCTACGGATTCGATTGATGCGGATTGTCATAAAACGCACCGCCGCCTGCGCGCTCATCGCGCCCTTCCTCATGCTCGCCGGTTGCGGCGGCGCACCGGTGCGCGGGAACCTCGAGCCTCCATCCGCCCCCGGCGCCGCGACCCAGGCGCCGAGCGCCGCAGCCGCGCCGGTGACCGTCGAGGCCACGGTGATCACGCAGCCCATGGGCCATTCCGTCTACCGCATCATCCGGGTGAAGGTCCCTAAGGGCATAGACTCCCTGTCCCTCGTGATCCCCGAGGACACCGTCCCGCCTGTGTCGGCGCCTGCCGCTTCCACACCCACCCCGGGTGGCGAGAAGGAGTGCACCGAGGGCTTCTTCAGCTGCTCCAAGCTCGTCGCCGAGACCGTGTCGGCGGTGGTGGCGGCCATCCTGGCCCTGCTGGGACTCTATAAGGTGTTACGCAAGAAGCGAGGTACGCGATGAGAAGCCTCATGTTGGTAGTCTGCCTCGCCGCCGTCCTCGCGCTCTGCGGCTTCACGACCACGACGCTGGACCCCGGGCAGGCGGAGGTGGTCACCGTCGACGTAGACCACTTCTGGCAGGCCTTCGACGACGCGGCCAAGGTCCTGCCGGACCAACGCGCCGAGGTCTATCGCCAGGAGTACTTCAATCCCGCCAGCCAGGGGCTCAAGGACTTCATCGCTTACCGCAAGCTCACGCCGGAGAACCTCGCCCAGCACGTGGAGGAGCAGCGGGCCTATTACCAGAAGGTCCGGCCTTATATAAAGCAGGTGGTGGACCAGAAGCCGGTGATCCAGGCGGATTTCCGCCGTCTCAAGGTGCTCTATCCCGAGGCCAAGTTCCCGGCTCACGTTTACTTCGTGGTCGGCAAACAACGGGGCGCTGGGATGAGCTCCGACAACGGCATCATCATGGCGGCGGAGATGCTCGCCTCTCCGCCCGGCACGCCTTATGCCTACAACATCGTCTATCCCGATTTCGTGCCTTTCGGGGCGGTGCACGAGACCATCCACTTCAACCAGACCTACCAGATAGGCGATAAGAGCACCGTGCTGCAATCCGTGGTGAGCGAGGGCAGCGCGGACTTCGTCGCTTCCCTGGTGGTGCCGGAGCCCGACGCGCGGCAGATGACGGATCGCTGGGCATACGGCTGCCGCCACGAGGCGGAGATGGCGGCGCGTCTCGTGCAGGACCAGGACAAGACCGACATGGGGCCCTGGCTCTACAACCACAACCCGGATACCGGCTGGCCGCCCGACATGGGCTATTGGATCGGCTACCGCATCGACCAGGCCTATTACGCTGAGGCCAAGGACAAGGCCGCGGCCCTGCGCGCCATCGTGCAAGTGACGGACTTCAAGGCGCTGCTCAAGGCCAGCGGCTATCCGGCCAAGGCCACCGCCTGCGCGCCGGAGAAGCCCGTGTGATTTCTCGAAAGATAAGGGAGAGAGATGATGACCAAGCCAAGGAAAGGGAAACTGATTAAGTCGGAGAGCTTTGAGCCAGACAAGCCAAAGAAAGCGAAGCTGGATAAGCGACAAATCGGGATAGCGTTCAGCGTCAACAGTGGCGTGATTATGACGGGCTCAATAGTATTGCTAGCGGCATTGATCACTACCGCATCAAGCCATCCTGAATACTATTCGCCGCCCACTACTCATAACACCGTGGGACTGATATTGATGGCCTGCACGATGGGGTTGTCCATCTGTACTGCCATCATGAATTCCGGTGCGATACACAAAAGCATCGACATCATCAGCGCCGATGACGAGAGTGCATATAAAGAAGTCGTGAGGTTTATAAGAATCTCAAGATGGTTGTTCGCATTCAGTCTGCTATTCACGGAATTAACGGCGCTTTGGACCCTGTTCCCCATCAAATGATTTACGTGCTTGGCAGGAACTGAGCGTAAGATTTAAGGCAAGGACCGATCTGACCGAGGAGGCCGAGATGAAGTCCATCTGCGTGGGTTCCCTGTCCATTATGCTTGGCGTATACGCCACCGCTTTCGCGATGCCGCCCAAGGGCGGCACGGCGGCGATCGACGCCTACTCCGCGATGGCCATCACGGGCTGCGGCAGGAGCGAGGCGTTGCTCGGTTCGCCCGACGGCAAGCTGAAGCTCACCCACAGCAAGGACGCCACCGGCGCGCGCCATTGGCAGGCCGAGACCGCGGCGGGCGCGAGACCGCTCGAGACCCGCGCCTGGCCTTGCCCCGAGTTCCTCTGGGCGCCGGATTCCAGCGCCTTGGCGGTGACTTACCGCGAGGGCGGCGATGCGGGCGATTCCCATATGGGGGTGTACCGTTTCGGGTCCGACACCAAGGATCCGATCGACGTCACCGCCGCGGCCGAAGCGGATTTCCTGGCCCATCGCCCGCGCTGCGCCGCCATGCCAGAGCCCAACCTGGCCGCGGTCGCCTGGCTCGAGGGCGCGAACCGTCTGCTCGTGGCGGCGCAGGTGCCCCGCCATTCCGATTGCGACGACCGGGGCACCTTCGCGCTCTACGAGGTCTCGGTGCCGGACGGTAAGGTCCTGGCCAAGTACGGCCAACTCGAAGCGAAACAGCGCTTCGGCGACAAGCTTGGGTCCGCGCTGCGCCGTGCCGACGACCGCTGCATCACCCAGCCCGGCTCCTGCCATGCTCCGTATGCTCCGGAGAAGGGCGATGGGGTCCACAAAACGTGAACCCGGCGCTACGCGCGATGCCGTTTCGCCTTTAGAATAGCGCCCCTTCGTCCGTCCACTTCGGGAACCGCTCCATGAAGAACCTGTATCGGGCGGCGCTCGCTGCCGCCTTCGGTCTCACTCTGTCTCTCTCCGCCACGGCTGCCGGTGCGCCCAAGACCTTCACCCAGGACGATGCCAAGGCGATCATCGGTGACCTGCAGAGGGTGGTCACGCCGCGTGGGATAGACGTGCGCCAGCAGATCACTCTCGGCGGCATCCAGCAGTGGATCACCGTGCGTGGCCGCGACGACAGCAACCCCATCCTGCTCTTTATCCACGGCGGCCCCGCTGCCCCGGAGATGCCCACCAGTTGGACCTTCCAAAACGACTGGGAGGATTTCTTCACCGTGGTGCAATGGGACCAGCGCGGTGCGGGCAAGACCTACCTCGCCAACGACCCGGCGAAGGTCGGGCCCACCATGACCCCCGACCGCATGGTGGAAGACGCTGCGGAGCTGGTGCAGTACCTGCGCAGCACCTACCACAAGGACAAGATCTTCGTGCTGGGCCATTCCTGGGGCAGCTACGTGGGCCTGCGCCTCGCCCATGAACACCCGGCGGGGCTCTACGCCTATATAGGCATGGGCCAGATCATCGACATGCGCGAGCAGGAGCGGCTGGATTACGAGTGGACGCTCGCCGCGGCCGAAGCTGCCCACAACGTGGAGGCGGTTAAGCAACTCAAGGCCATCGAGCCTTATCCCGATGCCCAGGGGCAGGTCACCCTCGACGCCATCGGCACCGAGCGCAACTGGAACTTGTATTACGGCGGGCTCAGTTACGGCCGCGACAGCTACGATTACTACTTCCACGCCGGCAAGCTTTCGCCCGATTACAGCGACGCGGATTACAAGGCCATAGACCAGGGTTCGGGGTTCACGCTGCCGGCGCTCCTGCCTGAGTTGATGCGGGCGGATTTCACCAAGACCACCGAGTTCAAGTGCCCCATCATCATCTTCAACGGCCGGCATGACACCACCGTCTCCGCCGTGCTCGCGGGTAACTGGTTCAAGACCGTCCACGCACCGGTGAAGAAACTGGTGTGGTTCGAGAACTCCGCCCACATGATGCAGATCGAGCAGCCCGGCCTCGTGCTCATGCACTTGGTGGACGACGTGCGCCCTCTGGCGGGTGGCACCAGCGTCCCGGGTTCTAGCGTGGAAATGCAGTGAGGAAGCCCGCCATTTGAGTTAATCTCTGGCTCCCGCATCACACCGGGGAGAGACCATGAGACGCTCAACGCTCTTGAGGATCTGGGCCGTCACCGCTCTCTTGCTCGCGGCCGGCTCGGCTTCCGCGGAGCCTACCGTGAACCTCTGGCCCGGCAGGGCGCCGGGCTCCGAGAGCTGGACCCAGAAAGAACAGGTGGCGCCCAACACGCCCATCGGCACTGTGGCCCTCGACGTGGTGACGCCCACCCTCGAGCTCTTCCTGCCGGAGAAATCGAAAGCCACAGGTGCGGGCGTCATCGTAGCGCCGGGCGGCTTCTGCGTGGCGCTGGCGCTCAGTGCCGAAGGCACGGACGTGGCCCGCTGGCTACAGGCCCATGGCATCGCGGCGTTCGTGTTGAAGTACCGGCTCCAAGAGAAGCAGGGCGAGGGCATTCCCAAGGACCTGGACATGGATAAGGCCTGCCGATACGGCATCGCTGACGGCATCCAGGCGGTCAAGTCCGTGCGACAGCACGCGGTGGAGTGGGGCGTGGCCCCGGGCAAACTCGGCTTCATGGGCTTCTCCGCCGGCGGCATGGTGGCGAGTGGCGTGCTCCTGCAACCGGACGCAGCGGCTCGTCCCGACTTCGCCGCGCTGCTCTATGGCGCGCCCTTCGGTGTCATGCCCGCCATCCCAGGGAAGCTTCCGCCCATCTTCATGGCCTGGGCCCAGGACGACGGGCTAGCCGGCCCCACCGTGGCCGGCTTCTATCAGAAGCTCGTGGAGGCGGGGGACGAGCCCGAGGCCCACATCTACAGCCATGGCGGCCACGGCTTCGCCCTGAAGCAGCAGGGCACCACCAGCGACCATTGGCCAGACGAGTTCTACTTCTGGTTACAGGCGCAAGGCTTCATCCCGAAGGGTTAGGGCATCTGAGAGCACACGTAGCCCCTTAAGCGACAGCCGCCCATAAAAAAGGGGCGGCTTGCGCCGCCCCTCCGGAACACCCAGGTCCCTGTCATTTCCTGTCGCGATCGCCGTCGCCCCGGTGATAATGGTCGAAGTCGAACATGCTCATCAGGTCGTCGATGGCCGGGCTGTTGAGCGGCACCCAGGGGTTGTGCTCGTCCGCCACCGGGTTCGGCAGGTTGTCGCGGCTCCGGCGGGAGATGGTGCCGATGCGCCAGTTGGCCTCCACGAACTTGTCGAAGGAGACGTGGTCGGCGTAGTCGTGCACCACACCCACGCCCTGGGAGTAGGGCGAGACCACGATCAGCGGGATGCGGGTGCCGTCGCCGAAGAAGTCGATCGGCTGCACGTAGCCCGAGTCGTAGTATCCGCCGCCCTCATCCATGGTGATCATGATGGCCGTGTCCTGCCAGAGCGCGGGGTTGGCCTGCACCATCTCGATGATCTTGCGGCTGAAGCCCTCCAGCAGGTCCAGTTTGGACGAGGCCGGGTGGCCGTCCAGGATGCCGTCCGGCTTCACGATGGACACCGCCGGGAGCGTGCCGTTCTGGATGTCGCTGTACAGGTCTTGGATGTCCTTCAGGTTCGCGCGCAGCGCCGGGTTGGTCATGACCTGCGTGGAATACAGGAAGGGGTTGCAGATGTTGCAGTAGGTATCCGCTTCACCCGTCTCCGTGCCACCAGCCCAACCTTCCCCATAGTAGTGCCAGGAGACGTCGTTGGCGGTGAGCAGCAGGCCGAGGTTCGGCTGGGTGCTGGGTGGCACCGTGAACTGGTCGGAGCCGAGCGGTGCCGGCGTGCCGTCACCCAGGTAGCCCGGGTTGTAGTTGTTCAGCAGGTAGTAGGCGCCGGGCTGGCAGTCGCCGCCCCGGAACGCCTTGTAGGGCAGCGAGGCGAGGTAGCCGCGCACCGCACCGACGCCGGGTTGCGAGAGATCAGAGCAGTTGACGTAGGAGCCGCCGCCGTAACCGTCCTGGGTGTAGAAGTTGTTGGTGCCCGCCTGGGCATCCGGGTTCTCGACCTGGTTCGCCGGCGGCACCGCGGGGTTGCCGTTGGCGTCGGCGTAGTAGAGGCCGGTGCCGAAACCGATCGCGATATGGTTCGCGCCGGTGCCACCTTCCATCGCCTGGTGGAAGTTGTCGCTCACCGCGTACTGGTGGGCCAGGCTGTTGAAGTAGCTGGCGTCGCCGTTCTGGACGTTATAGAAGCCGAGCGCCACCGGGCCCTCGTGGTTGCCCAGCTGGTTGTAGTCCGCCGGTTGGGCCGCGCCGTTGCTGCCGGCACCCACCGTCGCTTCCACCCAGGGGAACAGGTCGTTCTGGCAGCCGCTGGGATTGCGTTTGGTGGCGACAGCCGTGTCGCAGTCCAGCTGTTGCCACATCTGGAAGAAGCGGTGCACCGGGCTACCGTCGTAGGCGTCGTAGTCGTGATAGGCGGTGATGTCGAAGGGGCCGTTGGCGAGGCCCGCCGGGAAACGGGTGTCGAGGGTGGCGTCCGGCGCGAGGCCGGTGCCGCCGCTGACCAGGAGCCCGTAGGCGTCGGCGGGTAGCGCGGGTTCGATGGCTTCGGCGACCGCGATGCTGGGGAAGTAAGGCGTGTTCGGGGCGCCGGAGACCGTCACCAGCTCCAGGTTGACGTAAGGCGCGGTCTTGCCGGGGTGCAGGGAGTAGGCGCCGGTGTCGGAAGCCTGCCACTGCTGGGCACGGGCGAAGTTCGGGCCCGGCGTGCCGTCGGCGTTGACGATGCCTTCCGAGAGCAGGTTCCACACCCGCTGGTGGCGGTCGGGTTTGAAAGTGGCGAACACGTTATCGAAGGTGCGGTTCTCGCCCAGGATCAGGATCACGTGCTTGATGGGGGTGAGCGTGTCATTGCCGCGGTGATCCTGGTCCGGGGTGCCGGCGTAGAGCGCGGTGCTCGTGAGGGCGAACGCGGCGAGCGCGGATCCCTGCGCCAGCCTGCGTATGATTCCGAGTGGGGACAGATGCATGGCGGTGACTCCTAATTTGTCGATTGCGGATGGCGCCGCCGGGTGCAGCGCTGCTGCAGTCCGGCGGCGCCATGAAGCTACACGCCTTGCATTGCAGGGCATTGACCGTTGCATGACGCTGCACTGTCGTACCGGTGCATGCGTAAAAACCCAATAGGTAAAATCACCTGCGCGGCGCGCGCCAGATGCCTAGGTAAAATTGCCGGAGTTTAATCGGGGGAGGGGCTGAGGACGTGTCCTAGCGTCTATTCGGTCACGTCGAACCAGAGCTTAGTCTGGTCACCCGGTTCGCCGTTGTAGTTGGTGCGGATCTCCTCGCCCACGGCGATGTCACGGATAGCCACGAAGTCGATGGTGAGCCGCTCGTAGTGCTTCACATAGCGCGCGTTGGGAGTATAGGAGTGGTTGTAGAGGGAGCCGCAGCCGAGCGCCAACGCCCCTTCCTGCTTGTCTTTACCCCAGCGGAAGTAATATTCGGCCAGGATGCAGTCCTGGATGGCCGGCATCTCATCGCGCGGGATCAGGATCACGTCGGCGGTCTCGATCAGGGTGCCGGTGGGTATGGGCACGAGGGCGAAGACCCCCCGTCCCCGGCTGTCCGTCTCGCGCACTTCCAGGGCCACGTGCAGCGTCATTGGGCTCTCGCCGCTCGGCCGATGAGCCCCAGGTGCGTGTCCGTGAAGGCGCTGGCGTATTTGAGGCCGTAGCCGAGCGCTCGGTCGAAACCCACGTGGGCACACCAGATGAGCGCGAGTTGGCCGACGAGCGGTGAGTGCAGGGCGTAGGCCGTGGCGCCGAGCAGGGCCGCGCCCAGGTAGCTGTGGGCCGCGTTGTAGCAGATGGAGCCGATCCCCGCACCGGCGAGATAGCCCAGCATGGAGAGATCGGGCACCAGGAATAGGGCCGCGAACCATCCCCAGCTTCC
>DASSIS010000077.1:0-18005 GCA_035691665.1 Gammaproteobacteria bacterium
GATATCCTGCCGGCCACGGTGGAGCGCCTGTCCAAGCTCCCCAACATCGTGGGTATAAAGGAAGCGACCGGGGACCTCGCCCGGGTGGACGACCTGCGGCGCCGCTGCGGCGACAAGTTCCTGCTCATCAGCGGCGACGACGCCACGGCCCGGGAGTTCATCCTCAAGGGCGGGGTGGGGGTGATCTCCGTGACCGCCAACGTGGCGCCGAAGCTGATGCACGAGATGTGCCTGGCGGCCCGTCAGGGCGATACCCGCAAGGCTGCGGAACTCGATGCCAGGCTCGCCCTGGTGCACAAGGCGCTGTTTGTGGAAAGCAGCCCGATTCCCGTAAAGTGGGCGCTGGCTGAGATGGGCCATATCCCCCCCGGCATCCGGTTACCCCTGACCCCTTTGGCCGATGAACATCACCAGACGGTGCGTACGGCGCTGAAAGCCGCCGGCGCGCTCGTCTAGCACAAGGCGAACATGACCAAGCACGCTCCCGTCTCCCTGGCCGCTCTGCTTTCCCTGCTGGCCGGCTGCAGCTCTCAGCCCAGCTGCGGCAACACTCACCCCTATGCGGACAGCCGTCCTGGCGCCCCGCTGCAAGCTCCGGCGGGGGTGACTTTGCCAGCCCCGGACGCGGCCTATGTGATACCGGGGCCCAAGGGGGGCGTGGCCTCCGCCGCGACGGCAGGCAGCTGCATGATCAAACCGCCGGACGTGCTGGGTCCCTTAGGGGCTCCGGCGGCGGCGAGCGCCATCACTCCCACCATCTCCCGTCACCGTCACGGCAAGACCTATGAGGTCGCCAAACCGGTTCCCCAGCCGGTGACGGCACCGGCGGCGAGCAGCCACGCCTCCCCTGGGGCGCCGAGCCCGGCGCCCGCCGCCTCCACCCACGGCGCGCCGGTTGCGGGCGGCGGGTCCTTGGAGTAACCTGCCGCGCCTTTTTGAGGGATGACCGGCCAAACCCAGGCTAACGAGCAGGTCATCAAGAGGTTTGTGGAGGGGTGTCCGAGTGGGCGAGGGCGGTGCTTTTATGCGAGCACAGCTCGCATCCGCCCGAACGACCAGCCAGGATGGCTGGTCTGGACAAGATACCAGGGACGGTTAGAAGTCTAGATGGTTTAGGTTTACGGAGAGGTGTCCGAGTGGGCGAGGGCGATACGCCCGAGCGCGAGGCAGGAAGCCGAGCTGGACACGGTACCAGGGACGGGTCGAAGGCCCGGGTTGAAGATTTACGGAGAGGTGTCCGAGTGGTTTAAGGAGCACGCCTGGAAAGTGTGTATACGGCTAACACCGTATCGCGGGTTCGAATCCCGCCCTCTCCGCCAATAGCCAAAGCAAAAGGGACCCCGAAGGGGTCCCTTTTGCTTTGGGCTCTCGCAGGGTAGGTCGCGGGATTCGAACCCGCGATGTATAAAAATCGGTTCGACCAATTCGCCGGGAGCGAATTGGGACTCGCGAAGCGAGGCCCGCAGGGCGAGCCCCAGGGGTTTGGCGCATGCGCCAAACGGGTAACCGAAGGTTACCCTGGACTTTCCCGCGGAGCGGGAAAGGGGCGAGCAATCCCGCCCTCTCTATCTTTCCCAAGTCTTCAATCTCCAAAATCTTCTTGAAGCCAAGGCCCCCAACCCCCATCATTAGCGCCGGCAGCCTGCGCCGGCTCCCCGGCAGCGGTGTGCTGCAAACCCCGTCAGGCCCGGAAGGGAGCAGCGGTAGCAGCGGCGTCGCGGGCCGGCAAGGGCTGACGCAGGCGGCCACCTTTGCATTAAAGTAGCCTTGACCACCCAACCCAAGGCCGCGACCCTTAAGGCGATGTCCTACCAAGTCCTGGCGAGAAAATGGCGGCCCCGCAACTTCGCGGAGATGGTCGGCCAGGAGCACGTGCTCCGGGCGCTGATCAACGCGCTCGACCACGACCGGCTGCACCATGCCTTCCTGTTCACCGGCACCCGGGGCGTGGGCAAGACCACCATCGCCCGCATCCTAGCGAAGTCCCTCAACTGCGAGACCGGAGTGACCTCCAAGCCCTGCGGCCAGTGCAGCGCCTGCCAGGAGATCGACGCCGGCCGCTTCGTGGACCTGATCGAGGTGGACGCTGCCTCCCGCACCGGCGTGGATGACACCCGGGAGCTCCTGGACAACGTGCAGTACGCTCCCACCCGCGGGCGCTACAAGGTCTACCTCATCGACGAGGTGCACATGCTCTCCAAGAGCGCGTTCAACGCGCTGCTCAAGACCCTGGAGGAGCCGCCACCCCACGTGAAGTTCCTGCTGGCGACCACCGATCCCCAGAAGATCCCGGTGACGGTGCTGTCGCGCTGCCTGCAGTTCAACCTGAAGCGGCTGCCGGAGAGCCTCATCGCCGGCCGGCTCATCCACATCCTGGAAGCCGAGAAGATAGCCTTCGAGGCGCCGGCGGTGACGCTCTTAGCGCACGCGGCGGACGGCAGCCTGCGCGACGCCCTGAGCCTCCTCGACCAGTCCATCGCCTTCGGCGGCGGCGAGGTGAAGGACGCCGACGTGCGCAGCATGCTCGGTACCATCGAGCGCACCCATGTGCGCGCGTTGCTGGAAGCGGTGACGGCGCGTAACGGCGCCGCGATCCTCGCGGCCGTGGCGCAGCTGGACGAGCGGGCTCCCGACTATGCGCTGGTGCTCGACGACATCGCGGCCATGCTGCAGCGCGTCGCCATCGCCCAGGCGGTGCCCCAGGCCACCGGCGAGTTCGACGAGGCGGAGACCATCAAGGCCTTGGCAGCGCGCATGGATCCGATGGACGTGCAGGTCTGTTATCAGATCGCGCTCCTGGGGCGACGCGACCTCAACCTCGCGCCGGCGCCTCGCGCCGGCTTCGAGATGGTGATGCTGCGCATGCTGGCCTTCCAGCCTGGTGACGTAGTTCCAGTGGAAGCACCGGTGACCAACGGTGGCAAGATCGAAGCACCGCGCGCGCCCGCTCCGGTCGCAGCACCGGCGGCTAGGGATGCGCCGGCTCCGGTGGCGCAAGCGGCGCGCCGCTGGCAGGAACCGGACTGGACTGCCTTGGTGGAGGCCCTGGGGTTGCGCGGTGCGGGCCAGCAGCTGGCAGCCAACTGCGTCTATCGGCGCCGGGAAGGGGTCACGGTGCATCTCGAGATCAGCGCCGCCCACCAACACATGGCCACGGATCAGTTGGTGGGACGCCTGGAGGAGGCGCTCACGCGCCACTTCGGCGAGAACCTCAAGGTGCGCATCCACGTGGGCGAGGGTGTGCTCGTGACTCCCGCGGTGTTGGACGAACAAAGGGACGCGGAGAAGCTGGCGGCGGCGCGGGTAGCGGTGGCCTCCGACCCCCGCATGCGCGAGCTCTGCGAGACCTTCGGCACCCAGGTGAACCCGGACCTGGTGAAACCGGCGGATTGAGCCGGCCCCTGTTCATATATATGGAGTCACGATGCGCGGCGGCCTAGGCAACCTGATGAAGCAGGCGCAGGAACTGCAGGAGAACATGCGCAAGGCGCAGGAGGAGATGGCGCGCCTCACGGTCACGGGCCAGGCGGGCGGCGGCAAGGTGACGGTGGAGATGAGCGGCAAGCACGAGGTGCGCCGCGTGCACATCGATCCGGTGCTGCTCGCGGGCGACCCCGAGATGCTGGAGGATCTCATCGCCGTGGCCATGAACGACGCCTGCGCCAAGTTAGAGGCCAGCCTGCGCGAGCGCTATGCGGGCCTCACCGGTGGTGTCGGTCTGCCGGGCGGTCTCAAGCTACCTTTCTAGAGTCATGGCTTATTCACCACTGCTGCAGAAACTGATGGACTCCCTGCGCTGCCTGCCGGGAGTGGGGCCGAAGTCCGCCCAGCGCATGGCTTTCCATCTCCTGGAGCGCAACCGCCAGGGAGCGATGGCCCTGTCCCAGGCGCTGGCGGCGGCGATGGAGGGGATCGGCCATTGCGAGCGCTGCCGCATGCTCACGGAAGCGAAGCTCTGTGAGACCTGCTCGAACCCGAAGCGCGACGCCGCCGTGGTCTGCGTGGTGGAGACGCCGGCGGACGTGCAGGCCATCGAGGGCGCCACCGGTTACCGCGGCCAGTATTTCGTGCTCATGGGCCATCTCTCGCCCCTGGACGGCATCGGCCCGGAGGAGCTCGGTCTCGCGCTGCTGGAGAAGCGGCTCGATGAGGGTGGGGTGGGGGAGTTGATCCTCGCCACCAACCCCACGGTGGAAGGCGAAGCCACGGCCCACTACCTCGCGGAGCTGGCGCGCCGGCGCGGCATCCGCGCCACGCGCATCGCCCACGGCGTGCCCATCGGCGGCGAACTGGAATTCATAGACGGCGGTACCCTGTCCCACGCCTTCACCGGCCGGCAGGAAGTCCGCTGAAGGAGAGGCCATGAAGGACTGCCTGTTCTGCAAGATGGCGTCCGGCGAGATCAAGCCGGACATGGTGCTGGAGACCAAGGAGCTCATCGCCTTCCGGGACATCAACCCCCAGGCGCCGCTGCATGTGCTGGTGGTGCCGCGCAAGCACATCACTACCTTGAACGACACTATCGAGCCGGATGCGATCCTGGTGGGCAAGATGACGCTCGCCGCCCAGGAGATCGCCCGCAACGCGGGCGTGGACGGCTCAGGCTACCGGCTGGTGATGAACTGCAACGCCGACGGCGGCCAGTCCGTTTACCACATCCATATGCACGTACTAGGTGGTCGTCAAATGAAGTGGCCACCGGGGTAATTCCTCCTGAAGTGTCTGTTGACACTTCAGGAGGAATTACGGGAGCCAGGGGCGAGGGCAGGGGTTCTATGCGAGCACGGCTCGCATCTGCCCGAGCGACTGAACAGGGACGTTCAGGCTGGAAGGCGCACCAGGGATGGGTCAGTGTGATTTCTCAATCGTATTTCCGCTCTTCCGCCTGCCGCATCGTCGTGACCAGCCACCGATAGCTCTTGTAGCGGCTCTCCGGCAGCTGCTCTCCTTCCACCGCGGCTTTCACGGCGCAGCCGGGCTCCTGCAGGTGCAGACAGTTGGCGAAGCGGCAATGGGGCGCGATGGCGCGGATATCCCGGAACAGCGGGCCGATCTCGGCGGGATCACGGCTGGCCAGTTCTAGGTCGCGCACGCCGGGAGAGTCCACCAGGGCGCCGCCTGCCGGCAGCGGATGCAGGGTGATGGAGGTAGTGGTGTGGCGGCCTTCGTCGGTGGCGGCGGAGAGTTCGTCGATGCGGTGTCCGGCCTCCGGCACCAGTGTGTTCAGGAGCGAGGACTTCCCCACGCCCGACTGGCCCACCAGCATGCTGACATGGCCCTCGAGCGCGGCGGTGAACTCATCGAGGCCCGTCTCGTCATGGGCGCTCACGCGGTACACGGGATAACCCAAGCCGCTCAGATAAGCGAGGCGCCGGCTCAGGCCCCCGTCATCGTCCTCATCCACCAGGTCCATCTTGTTGAGCACGATGCCCGCCTCGATGCCCATGCCGTCGATGGACGCCAGGTACTTGTCCATGAGGAAGAGTTCCGGGATGGGTACCGGCGCCAGCACCATGAACACCCGGTCCAGGTTGGCCACCGCCGGCACCGCCTTGCCGCGGTGATCGGTCTTGCTGAAGAGGCTGCGGCGCGGCAGCACTTCGCGGATATGGCCGCCGTCGGCACCGATCTCCACTTTCACCACGTCTCCGCAGACGGGTGAGACGGAACGTCCGCCGGTGAGGCAGGGGATACGCGCGCCGCCCTCGGTCTCCACCACGAAACGCCGGCCGTGACCGGCCACCACGCGTCCCTCGAGCAGCGCTGCGCTCATGGTGGCTTTCTATACACGCCATCCTGGCGTGGCTGCATTCCACTTTGTGGTGTCGTTCTATGCGCGCCATCCTGGCGCGGCTGTATTCCACTTTGTGCTTCAGCGCGCGGCATCGGCGGAAACTTGCAGGCGGGCGATGCGCGATAAGGCCGGCGGATGGGAATCGTAGAACGCGGAATGCAGCGGGTCCGGGGTGAGGGTCGAGGCGTTGTCCCGGTAGAGCTTCACCAGCGCGCGCACCAGGGCGGCGCCGTCCGCCTGCTGCCGGGCATAGGCGTCGGCCTCGAACTCATGCCGGCGCGACCAGGCGGAGGCCAGTGGCTCGAAGATGAACAGGAACGGCGGCAAGAGCAGGGTGAAGAGCAGCAGCGCCGTGTAGTTGGAGGGGGCGGGTACGCCCAGGCCCATATAGAACCAGTCCTGCTCCGAGAGCCAGCCGAGTAGGGCCAGGGCCGCGAGCCCCAGCACCGCGGTCAGCACCAGGCGCTGGATCACGTGCTTCAGGCGGAAGTGGCCGAGCTCGTGGGCCAGCACCGCTTCGATCTCTGCCGGCTCCAGCTTCTCCATGAGGGTGTCGAAGAACACGATGCGCTTGTTGGTGCCGAAGCCGGTGAAGTAGGCGTTGCCGTGGGCGGAGCGGGTGGACCCGTCCATGACGAACACCCCCCGGCTCTGGAAGCCGCAGCGGGTGAGCAGGGTCTCGATGCGCGCCTTAAGCCCCTCGTCGGCGAGCGGCGAGAACTTGTTGAACAGCGGTGCGATGAACTTGGGGTAGGCCCAGGTCATGAGCAGACTGAAGCCGAACCACAGCGCCCAGACGTAGACCCACCAGGCCTGCCCGGCCTTGGCCATGAGGAATAGCGCGGCGTAGAGCAGGGGTGCCCCCAGGACCACGGCGAGCAGCAGGCCCTTGAACATGTCCAGCACGTAGGTCTTCATGCTGGTGCGGTTGAAGCCGAAATCCGCTTCCACGCCGAAGGTGGAGTAGAGGCTCAAGGGCAGGCCGATGAGGGCGTTCAACAGGGCGAAGCTGCCGATCACCAGCACGCCGGTGTGGAGTGGGCTCAGCCCGAGACCGCGCCAGGCGTCGTCCAGGGTCGCGAGGCCGCCGCCCAGGGTCCAGACCAGCACCAGCACGAGATCCAGGCCGAGACCGAGGAACCCGAGCTTGATCTTGGCGGCGGTGTAATCCGCGGCCTTGCGGTGCGCCGGCAGTGGCACGTCGGCGGCGAAGGGCGCCGGTACCTCGTCCTGATGGTGACGCACATGGCGCAGTTGCCGCAGGGCGAGCCACAGCCGCGCGAGCGTGGTGCAGCCGAGGACGATGACGAAGACCAGGGTCAGGAGGTTCATGCGGGCACCGCGTGGGGAGACGCGAGGTATTTTATGCCAAGGGGTCGAGGATGGGCAGGCGACAGGCCGCGGGTTAGACTAGCGGCCGGTAATGGCAGCACGGCACGAAGATCCATGGCAACGGACCCGGGAAACCTCATCTGGATCGACCTGGAGATGACCGGCCTCGATCCCGACACCGACAGCATCCTCGAGATCGCCACCCTCGTCACCGACAAGCAGCTCAACATCCTGGCCGAGGGCCCGGCGATCGCCGTGCACCAGGACGACGCGGTGCTCGCCGCCATGGGCGAATGGTGCACGCGCCAGCACGGCCAGTCGGGGCTGACGCAGCGGGTACGCGACAGCCGCATCGGCCAGCCGCAGGCGGAGCAGCAGACCCTCGAGTTCCTGCGCCGCCACGTGCCGGTGGGCAGTTCCCCCATGTGCGGCAACAGCATCTGCCAGGACCGGCGTTTCCTGGCGCGGCACATGCCGGAGCTGGAACGCTTCTTCCACTACCGCAACCTGGACGTGAGCACGCTCAAGGAGCTGGCGAAGCGCTGGGCGCCGGCGGCGGGCGCCTTCACCAAGGCCTCCACCCACCTCGCCCTGGATGACATCCGTGATTCCGTGGCGGAGCTCAAATTCTACCGCGAACGGCTGTTGCGGCCGGAGTTCGGTCCGCCGGCCGCCTGAGCACCCGATGCAAGAGATCCTGAAAATCGACGCCATCCGCGCCGCAGCGGCCCGCATCGCTCCCCACGTACGTCGCACGCCGGTGATGCGCTGCCCGCGCCTGGACGCGGAGTTGGGCGCCGAGATCTTCTTCAAGTGCGAGAACCTGCAGGAGATGGGTGCCTTCAAGCTGCGCGGCGCCACCAACGCCGTGCAGAGCCTGCCCGAGGCGGCGCTCGCGAAGGGCGTCGCGACCCATTCCTCCGGCAACCATGGCGCGGCCCTGGCGCTCGCCGCCCAGCGGCGCGGTATCGCGGCCTGCGTGGTGATGCCCGACAACGCCAGCGGCTTCAAGCGCCGGGCGGTGGAGGGATACGGCGCGCGCATCATCTACTGCGAGCCCACCCAGGCGGGGCGCGAGGCGGCGCTGCAGAAGTACGTGGCCGAGAGCGGCGCTACCGTGGTGCATCCCTACAACGATGCCGCGATCATGGCGGGGCAGGGCACGGCTGCGCTGGAACTGCACGAGGAGGTGCCGGGCCTGGACGTGGTGCTGGCACCCTTGGGCGGCGGCGGCCTGCTCTCCGGCACGGCGGTGGCGACCCGGGCTTTAAGGCCCAAAGCGAAGGTCTTCGGCGCGGAACCCCTGGGCGCCGACGATGCCTGGCGCTCGCTCGCGGCGGGGCATATCGTGCCCGTGGCCCATCCCGATACCGTAGCCGACGGCCTGCGCGCCACCATCGGCCCGCTCACGTTCACCGTGATCCGCAGCGAGGTGGACGCGGTGCTGCGGGTGGACGATGCGGACACCGTGGCGGCCATGCGCTATGTCTGGGAAAACATGAAGCTCGTGATCGAGCCCTCCGCAGCGGTGCCGGTGGCGACCCTGCGCGCCGGGCTCGCCGAGGTGCGCGGCAAGCGCGTAGGCATTATCCTGAGCGGCGGTAACCTGGATCTGGACCATCTCCCCTGGAGCGGAAAATGAAGCGACTGTGCGGTTATATCCTGGCCTTGACCCTGTGCCTCGTCCCGGCGATGGCCATGGCGGACGGCGCGCCTTTCGACGTGCGCGACCTCATGAGCGCCAACCAGTTCCACAACTCAGGCCTCGATAAGCTCTCCCAAGGCCAGATCGCGGCGCTCAACGCGACCCTGCCGTCACTCGCGCCGCTCGCCGGCAGCGACAAGCCCTTCGACCTGCGTGACGCCATGACCGTCAACCAGTTCCGCAAGGCCGGGCTGGATGGCCTGTCGGCGGAGCAGATGACGGCGCTCAACAGCTGGGTGAGCTCTTCTCTGCACGCTCCCAGCTCGCCGGCGGTAACCCCCGCTGCACCGACTCCTGCCCCCGTGGCCGCGCCGGCGGCGCCCACCGCCGCGGCTTTCGGGGCTGCCATGCTGGCACCCGCGGTGCCGGAACCCAAGGAGATCGAGTCGCATATCGCCGGCAGCTTCACCGGTTGGTCCGGGAAGACGCTTTTCCGCCTGGAGAACGGCCAGGTGTGGCAGCAGGCCGAACCCGGCGTGTTCGCCACCAAGATGCAGGACCCGCCCGTCGTGATCAAGAAACTGGCCTTCGGCTACCTGCTCACCCTCCCGGGCGACAGCGACACGGTGTTCGTGCGGCGCATACACTGAGGGTCAGCCGGGATGCTCCGGCGCGCTTCATGAGAGGGTCCAAGCCATGAAAGCCATCTTTTCCCTGGGCTGTCTGATCCTGGGTCTTTTGGCGGCGCCGGCCTACGCCGACGGGCCCGATGGCGTGCTCGGCATGTGGATGACCGCCGATGGCAAGGCGCGCATCGAGATCACCAAGCAGGGCGATGTCTACGGTGGCAGCATCGTGTGGCTGAAGGAGCCCTTGTACCCGACGGACGACGAGCAGGGTATGGGCGGCAGACCCAAGGTGGACCGCCACAACCCGGACAAGTCGCTGCAGGGACAGCCCATCATCGGCTTGAAGCTGGTGCAGGGGTTCAAGTACGCGGGCGACAACGTCTGGAACGACGGCACCATCTACGATCCGGAGAGCGGCAAGACCTACAGCTGCAAGATGACCCTGATGATGGACGGCAGTCTCAGGGTGCGGGGCTACGTGGGCATCTCCCTGTTCGGACGCACCGAGATCTGGACCCGGCCGCCGCCCGACGCGGCTTCCGCCCAGCCCTCAAACCAGCCTTAAGCCAAGGCTGGCCTCAAGGCCCGTTCGCGGCAGTCGCCGACGACGGCGCTTCCTGCATCTGCTTGTCGAGATCCGGGTGCGACTGGTCCACGGATTGGCGCTGCAAGGCCTTGGCCTTGTTCACGTCGTCCACGTAGGAGCCGAAGACGTTGCCCTTGGACACCACCACGGTGGCGGCGGAGGGGGCCGCGCCGCCCTTGCGGCCGCCGTTGTTCGCCGTGGAGTCCTCGTCGGAAGAGCTGCAGGCCACGAGCGCCGCGGCCGTCATGAGCACGATGCAAACCAGGGTCTTCATCACACACCTCCACGACGCGTCAGGAGAGCGACATGCCGGCATGCTTCATGCCGAGCAGCATCAGGCCGTAACCCGAGAGCATCGCCACGATAGCAAGCAGCATGGACCAGGTAAAGCCGAAGCCGTGGCGCAGCAGCAGCGGCAGGGCCAGGAACAGCAGCAGCGAGGGCAGCACCAGCCAGAATATGCTCGTGGACAGCTCCGCTACCCTTCCTAAGTCGCGGGTGTCGACGTACAGCCAGGTCATGGCGAGCAGCGACACCAGTGGCAAGGAGGCAAGCGCGCCAGCCCAGACCGATTGGCGCTTCGCGAGTTCCGACACCACGACTATGATCGCGGCCGAGAGGAACAGCTTGATGGCGTAGTACAGCATGGGTGCACTCCTTCAGTCTTGCGTCTCGGAGAAACTCTCGGTGGTGTAGACGAAGCAACGCAGCGCATGAGACCAGTGATGGCGCGGCAGCCCGGCTTTGTGCATGAGCTGCTCCAGGAAATCCTCCGGCTTCGGGAGGGATTCCCATACCGCCGGCAGGAACGTGGCGCGGCGCGTGCCTTCCTGCAGGATCAGGCCGTGCCGCCCAGGTTCCAGGCGCTGCAGCAGTTCCTCCCGGTCCTGCACCGGGAAAGGCTCGGGGCGGGACAGCACCGAGATCTCGATGCGGACCATGGTGAGTTCCGCCTGAGCGAGCGGGCTGAAACGCGGATCGTGGAAAGCGGCGGCCCGGGCGTTGTGGGCCACGTCCTGCAAGAGCGGGCGGTGCGCTTCGAGGGTGCCGATGCAGCCCCGCAGGTCGTGCTGGCACATCAGGGTCACGAAGGTCGCACGTGGCTCCAGCAAGGCCGGATCCTGGATGCCCACCTCGGGTAGGGAATCGTCATGGGCGAAGCGCCGGCGTATGGACTCCCGCGCCACCCGGAGCAGGGTGGCGCGCGTCGTCGTTTCAAGCGGCACCGAGGCTCCAGGCGCCGTAGCCCACCACCCGGTCGCGGCCGCCGGCGGTGTCGCCGGAGTTGCGCAGGTCCAGGCGCGTGATGCCGAGGCGCCTGCGGCGCGAGAGTTCCAGGAGGCCGTTCAGGGGATAGGCGCCGCAGGCCTGTTCGCCGTCGATCTCGGGCGATTGGGATTCGATGCGGCGTGCCGTCTCCTCGTCCAGGCGATGGGCTTCGGCATAGGCATGGTAGTGGCTGAGATCGGAACTCAGGACCACCAGGGTCTCGTCGCCGCCCCAGAGCTGCTGCAGCACCGCCGCCACTTCGGCCGGTTCGGTCCAGCCCACCACCAAGGGGACAAGGGTGAATCCTCCGAGCACGGCCTGCAGGAACGGCAGCTGCACCTCCAGGCTGTGCTCCAGGCGGTGAGCCTCGTCCGAGCGCAGCACGCCGTGGGTGCCGTCTATCTCGGCCATGGCCGCCGTATCGAGGTCTATGTCGCCGAGCGGCGTATGGAAAGCAGTCGCCTTGGGCAGGGCCATGCCGCGCAGCATCACGCGGTGCGCGGGCCCGAGGAGCAGCACGCGGCGGATGCGCCCCGCCGCCTGTGCCACCAGGTTGTAGGCCCGGGCCGCCACCGGACCCGAATAGACGTATCCCGCGTGGGGCACGATCACCGCCTTGGGCACCGGGCCTGCGGCCGGGTTGTCCCGGAGCAGGCGGCGCACGTTCTCGCGCAACACCGCGGCCTCGCCGGGGTAGAAGAGCCCGGCGACCGCCGGGTCGCGCACAGCGGGCTTCGGCGACTCCATCTGCATGTTCACGCTGCTCCTTCGGCGCATGGGCGCTGTATGCTGGATGGGATAGTGTACCCGGCGGCGGTCCGGCAGAGATGACAGGCATGCAAGCGCAGGCGCATGACACCCGCTACTGGCACCGGCTCGAGGACGGGCGGGTGCAGTGCGATGTGTGTCCGCGTGCCTGCAAGCTGCACGAAGGGCAGCGGGGGCTGTGCTTCGTGCGCGGTTGCGAGCAGGGTGCGGTCAGGCTCTACAGCTACGGCCGCTCCAGCGGCTTCTGCGTGGATCCCGTCGAGAAGAAACCCCTCAACCATTTCTTGCCGGGCACGCCGGTGCTGTCCTTCGGCACCGCCGGCTGCAACCTGGCCTGCAAGTTCTGCCAGAACTGGGACATGTCCAAGTCCCGGGAGATGGACCGGCTCATGGACAGCGCCGCGCCGGAAGAGCTGGCGCGCGCTGCCCGGCGCCTGGGTTGCGCCAGCATGGCCTACACCTACAACGATCCCGTGATCTTCATGGAATACGCCATGGACGCCGCGGACGCGGGCCACGAGCTCGGCATCAGGTCCATCGCCGTCACCGCTGGGTATATCAGTCCGGAACCCAGGCTCGAGTTCTACCGGCACATGGATGCGGCCAACGTGGACCTTAAAGGCTTCACCGAAGAGTTCTACTGGAAGACCTGCGGTGGCCATCTGCAACCGGTGCTGGACACGCTGCTCTATCTCAAGCACGAGACGCAGGTGTGGTTCGAGATCACTACGCTCCTCATCCCCGGACAGAACGACTCGGATGCGGAGCTCGAGGCCGAGACCCGGTGGATCGTCGAGCAGCTGGGGCCTGAGGTGCCGCTGCACTTCACCGCCTTCCATCCCGATTACAAGATGCGGGACCTGCCGGCCACGCCCGCCACCACCCTGAGCCGTGCCCGGGACATCGCCGTCATGACCGGCGTCCGTTATTGCTATACCGGCAACGTCCACGACCCGGAGGGCAGCAGCACTTACTGTCATGCCTGCAAGGTGCGGCTCATCGAGCGGGACTGGTATGAACTGGGGGAATGGCGTCTGGATGGACAGGGCCGATGCCGGAACTGCGGCACTGTGCTCCCTGGAGTCTATGACGGCGAGCCGGGCCGATGGGGCCGTAAGCGCATGCCGGTGCGCATCGGCGCCCGCTGAGGTCCCGTCCCGGTGATTTGTCGGCCGCGGTGAGTGGTTTTCGGGCCATGAGGCCCTATAATCGGCCCGGGAAAACAGAACGCCGGATAAAGGCGCATGCACATAGAAAACCAGAAATTCTTCCACATCCACAAGCACAACTCGCCGAAATGGTTTGAAGGGGCGCGGCTAGGCTTTGGCTTGGAGCCCAACAACGCCTGGCGGGCCTTCGAGGCAGCGCGGCGCGGGATCACCAACCCGAAGAGCAACGAGATCTACACCGTGGACATGGTGGCCTTGAGGGCCCTCGAGTTCTACCGCAAGCAGAAGCCCAAGGATCCGCGGCTCTCGTTCTACCACTACGACCCGGTGGTCACCCTGGCGGAGACCCTGGACAGCCTGTTCCTGGCGACGCGCATGGTGCGCGAGCTGATCTTCGAGGACGTGCGCCGCCAGCTCTATACGGCACTGCCCTCGCGCATGAGCTGCATCTGGCTGATCCCGGAAGACCCCCGCGCGGTGCGCTTCTGGCTGGACAACATGCGCGGCGACTACAAGAAGGTGTACCGGGTCAACGCCACGGGCGAGCTGCACCGCGCCACCCAGCAGATCGTGATGGGCGACACCATCTCCATGGGCGAGTGGCGCAAGCGCGCGGTGGACTATTGGAACGGCGCCAAGGCCGAGTCCCATGACGACGAGCTGCTGTTGAGCGGCGACATCGAGGTGCTGGAGGAAGTGGAGGCGACGGAGTTCTGAGCCGGCTTCAGTCCCGGGTGCGGAACATGCGCGGCAGGATCGTCGTGAAGCGGGCGAGCCCCCCGAGCCGGGCTCCGATACCCTTGCCGTAGAGTGCCGTCATCCCGCCCTTGAGCCCCTGGTAGAGGCGCTCGCTGTAGGGGTGCCAGAAGACGTTGCGGCGCGCGAGCGTGAGCCAGTCCTCCACCACCACCTGCGGCGTGGTGGCTTCCTCGAACGCGAAGCCGCCGTGGCCGCGGCCGATCCCAGAGTTCCGGAAACCGCCCCAGGGCGTCTCGGTGAGCCCATGGGAGAGCAGGTGATCGTTCACCATCACCGCGCCGGCGGAGAGCCGGCGCGCGAGGCGCTCGCCCTTGGCGAGATCCCGCGTCCAGACGGAGCCCGCGAGTCCGTAGATGGAATCGTTGGCGAGCCGCAGGGCCTCCTCGTCGTCCTTCACCGGCATCACCCCCAGCACCGGGCCGAAGGTCTCCTCGCGCATCACCTTCATGGCGTGGTCCACGCCCGTGAGCACCGTGGGCGGGATGAAGTGGCTGCCGGCGCCGGCGGGCAGCGGCGCCTCGGCGTAGACCGTGGCGCCCCGCGACTTCGCTTCGTCCAGGTGCTGGCGCACCGTCTCCACCTGCCGGTCGGTGCAGAGGGCGCCCAAGTCCTGGTCCACGCCCACGCGCAGGGCCTCCACCTTCTGCTTCAGCAGAGCCATGAAGGGCGCGTAGACAGCCTGGTGCACGTAGAGGCGTTCCACGCCGGCGCAAGACTGGCCCGCGTTGGAGAGGCCGGCCCACACAGCGCCGGCGGCGGCGCGCTCGAGGTCCGCGTCGGCGCAGACGATCATGGCGTCTTTCCCGCCGAGCTCGAGGGAGAGGGGCGTGAGGTTGCGGGCCGCTTTCTCCATGAGCAGTTTGCCGACGCGCACCGAGCCCGTGAAGAACAGCTTGTCCACGCCGCCGGCCTCCAGGAAGAGGTCGCCGCAGAGGGGGCCATCCACGTTGAGATGCTGGAACACGTCCGCCGGGAAGCCGGCGAGGGTGAACAGCTCCGCGAGCTTTAGGCCCACGGGCAGGGTCTCGGGAGCGGTCTTGAACAGCACGATGTTGCCGGCGAGCAGCGCCGGCACGATCTCGTGCATGGGGATGCCGAGGGGATAGTTCCAGGGGGAGATGATGCCCACCACGCCCCAGGGCAAGCGGTGCACGGTGCTGCGCTTGTTGAAGAAGAGCAGGGAACCCATGCCCAGGCGCCGCGACTTGAGATGTGCCGCGGCGTGGCGCTCGTACCAGCGGCTGCCCGTGAGGCTGGGCATGATCTCCGTGGCCAGAGCTTCGACACGGGTCTTGCCCACGCAGGCGCTGATGACCGCGGCCACGTCGTCGGTGTGTTCCAGCAGCACGCGCCGCAGTGCGGCGATATGGCGGCGCCGGTCGCTCAGGGGACGTGCGGCCCAGGCCGGCTGCGCCGCGCGCGCGCGTGCGATGGCGGCGCGTACCTCGGTGGCGGTGAGTTCCGGTGTGCGGGCGATGACCTCGCCCGTAGCCGGGTTGCGGGTGACGGTAATGCCGGCTTCGATTTCAGGGCGAGCGTTCATGGAAACATCATCTCGCCGACGGGATCGGTAAACAAGCTCGGAAGTGTCCCGGTCCAGGGACGGACCGTGATCAAAAGCACTGCAAGCCACGCAAGGATTCCCGCCGGGCGAAAACCACGCTTTTCGCCCGGCGGCAAGGGAAAGGCTGGGGTCCGGCGCATGCGCCGGACGGGCTCCCAGGAAGGGAGCCCTGGATTTCCGTGCAAAGCAGGAGCGACGCACGGAAGCTTTCGATAGATTCAGATCACGAACTGAGTCGTTTGGGCGAGCACGTCGAAGGCCACGATGGCCCGCTGTTCCGGCCCCTTGAAGGGGTAGACGTAGTGGATGTAGTAGGGGGGGAAGAGGATGAGGTCGCCGGCCTTGGGATGCAGGCGCCGGGTGAGGCTCACGCCGTGGTGGTGGGCCACGGGATGCGGGTTCAGGAACTCGATGCAGCCCTGGGGGGCCGGTTTCTCGGGCATGTCCACGTAGTAGACGCCGCTGATGAGGTTGCCGGTGGTGGGGTGCATGTGGGGAGCCTGCCAGTCCCCCTCCGACAGGATGTTGGCCCAGGAGATCACGCGGGTCTGGATGGCCTTGCCCTGCTCCTCGTAGACCTTCTCCATGTAGCGCTGCACGCCGGGCAGGATCACCTGCTCGCGCAGCGTCTGCACCGCCGGCTCCGGGCGGTTCAGGAACATCATCTTCCGGGTGGTCTGGTAGCCGCCGTAGGTGGTGATGTGGCCCGAGAGGGCCTCGTTCTGCTTCGGGTCGCCGATGTACTGGTCGCGCAGACTGGCGATCAGCTTGGACACATCCCGGTTCACCTCGCCCAAGCCCGCGTGATGGCTCACCATCACCGTGAGGGGGAAGTGCTGCTCGAAGCTCGTGTCGGCGGTGATGCTCACCTTAAGAGCCTCAGGCCTTCTTGCCGGCGAGATAGAGCCAGGTCTCCACCACCGTGTCCGGGTTCAGGGACACGCTCTCGATGCCTTGGTCCAGCAGCCACTTCGCCAGGTCCGGGTGGTCCGAGGGGCCCTGGCCGCAGATGCCGATATACTTGCCGCGCTTGCGGCAGGCCTGGATGGCCATGCTGAGCAGCGCCTTGACGGCATCGTTGCGTTCGTCGAACAGATGGGCGATGACCCCCGAGTCCCGGTCCAGCCCCAACGTGAGCTGGGTGAGGTCGTTGGAGCCGATGGAGAAGCCGTCGAAGTGTTCCAGGAAGCGGTCCGCGAGCAGCGCGTTGGAGGGTAGCTCACACATCATGATGACCTTGAGGCCGTGTTCGCCGCGCTTCAGGCCGTTGGCGGCCAGAAGTTCGGTGACCTTCTGGGCCTCCTCCAAGGTGCGCACGAAGGGGATCATGACCTGCACGTTGGCGAGGCCCATGTCCTCGCGCACGCGCTTCAAGGCCCTGCACTCGAGCTCGAAGCACTCCCGGAAGCTCGGGTCGATGTAGCGCGAGGCGCCGCGGAACCCCAGCATGGGGTTCTCCTCGTGGGGCTCGTACTGCCTTCCGCCCACGAGGTTGGCGTACTCATTGGACTTGAAGTCCGAGGTGCGCACGATCACGGGCTCCGGCGCGAAGGCCGCGGCGATGGTGGCGATGCCCTCCGCCAGGCGTTCCACGTAGAAGCTCACCGGATCCTTGTAGCCGGCCATGCGTGACTCGATCTCGCGTTTCACGTCGGCGGGCTGCTGGGCGAAGTTGAGCAGCGCCTTGGGGTGCACGCCGATCATGCGGTTGATGATGAACTCGAGCCGCGCCAGGCCCACGCCCTTGTGGGGCAGGCTGGCGAAGTCGAAGGCGCGTTCCGGCGTGCCCACGTTCATCATCACCTTGAGCGGGGCCTCGGGCATGTTGCTGAGGCTGATCTCGCGGCGCTCGAACGCGAGCTTGCCCTGGTAGATGAAGCCGGTGTCGCCCTCGGCGCAGGACACGGTGACGGGCTGGCCGTCCTTGATCTTGCGGGTGGCGTCGCCGCAGCCGACCACGGCCGGGATGCCGAGCTCGCGGGCGATGATGGCGGCGTGGCAGGTGCGGCCGCCGCGGTTGGTGACGATGGCGGAGGCGCGCTTCATCACCGGTTCCCAGTCCGGGTCGGTCATGTCCGTCACCAGCACGTCGCCCGGCTGGATGCGCGTCATCTCGGAGAGATCCGAGACCACCTTGGCGGTGCCGGCGCCGATCTTCTGGCCGATGCTGCGGCCTTCGGCCAGCACCGGACCACGGGCCTTGAGTTCGTAGCGCTCTAGGTTCTGGCTGCGGCGGCTCTTCACCGTCTCGGGGCGCGCCTGTAGGATGTAGACCTTCCCGTCGTGACCGTCCTTGGCCCACTCGATGTCCATGGGTCGGCCGTAGTGCTGCTCGATGACGAGCGCCTGCTTGGCGAGCTCGATCACGTCCGCATCGCTGATGCTGAAGCGGGCGCGGGCCTCGGCGTGCACGTCGATGGTCTTGACGGAGCGTCCGCCGGTCTCGCCGTAGACCATCATGATCGCCTTGCTGCCCAGGGTGCGGCGCAC
>DASSIS010000078.1:0-5959 GCA_035691665.1 Gammaproteobacteria bacterium
CGAAATAGGACGCGAGCCAGGAGCGGGCGCCGGCGATGCTGTCATGGAAGCCCTGTCCCTGACGCGCCAGCAGCGCGGCCCGGGCGTTCTCGAGCTTGAGCTCCAGGTTGAGCCTGAGGAACAACTCCTCCCGCGGCGTGAGCAGGGGCTCCAGCGGCTGGCCGCGGCGGCGCACGGTGAACATATCGGCGAAGAGCCGCTCCATGGCAGCGTGCACCTTCTGCCAGACGTTCGCCGGCGCTTCCGCGGGTGCGGCGCTACCGCCGGGGATGTAATGCTCAGGGACGTTGCGCTTCAAGGGCAGCCGGTCGATGCTCTCGGCGAGTCCGGTGAGCGCCACCGCCATGCCCTCCAGGTCCGGCTGGGGAACGGTGCGCAGCGCGTTGATCTCCCGGGCGATCTCCTGGCGCACGGCGATGAGACGGGGGTCGGAGAGCAGTTTCAGGCGCGCGTCCGCCTGTTGCAGTGCCTTGATGGCGAGCGCGGGATCGCCGCGTAACTGCACTTCTTCGTTCGCGGCCACCAGCAGCGACGCCGCCTCCGCCTTGATCCAGGCATCGCGGCCTTCCTCGGAATGCTTGCGCATGTCGGCGAGACCGCTGTCCAGGGTGTCTTCGCGGTCGTTCAGGGCCTTGAGCGACTGCTGCAGCGCCGCGTTCTGGGCGTCCAGCGCGCTCTTCAGGGCCGCGGCCTGCTGCAGCGTGCCGAGGTCCTGGCTCAGGGCCGTGAGTTGGGCGTCGCGCTCCTGGCTTTCGTGGCGGAACTGGAACCAACTGAAGACAGCCAAGAGCAGGCCGGCGCCGCCCAACAGCAAGGCCACGGACACCAGCATGGGAGTGCGGGTGTGAGGCGGCACAGCCGTGAGCGGCTTGCCCGGGCCCCTATCCGGCGCTGCGCTCATTCTCCCTCCTGTGCTTTCGTTGTTCGCGGCCGTGGCTCACCCACCAGGAGACCATGGTGTTGACCAGTGCCGAATCGGTGGCTTCACCCGCGATGAGCGGACGGCGACGCACGCCTAGCGCGCTCGCGAGCTTCACCATGCGCGCGCTCGGGACCAGCAGTTGCGCGGCCTTGAAATAGGGTGTGAGCGCGGGGCTGAGCATGCGCTCCAGGTTGAGCAGTGCATCGCGGCCGGTCACGGCGATGGCGTCCACCTTGCCCTGGCGGAACCACTGGGTGAGCTCCGTCTGGTCTAGGCGCGGCACGCTGCGCCGGTAGACTTCGGCGTACTCCACGTCCGCGCCGCGCTCTTCCAGCGTCTCCGCCAGCAGTTCGCGGCCGCCCAGGCCGCGCACGATGAGCACGCGCTTGCCCTCCACGCGGTTCAGCGCCTTCAAGCGCAGCAAGGCTTCGCTGTTGGCGCCGTCCCGGGGCAGCATGTCGGGTTTGCGGCCACGGGACGTCAGGGCCCGCGCCGTTCCGGGACCGATGGCCGCCACCTTGAGGGTGGTCGGCAGGGTCGCCAGGTCGATGTAGTGGGCGGCGTATTCCACCGCGTTGGGGCTGATGAAGATGGCGTAGCTGTAGCTGTCGAGCTGGGTCAGGGCGCGGTCGAGCTCGGGGGAACGTTCCACCGGCAGGATCTCGATGGTGGGGAAATGCGGCACCTCGGCGCCCTTGGCCTCGAAGCGGGCCTTGAGCGTCTCACCCTGGCCCACCGGCCGGGTGATGAGGATGCCCACGTCCCTAAGCGGACGCGCGGCCACGGTCACACCGATTTCTGTACATCCCTCAATACCTCTCCTGCTCCCCTGGCGAGCAGGTCTTGGGCGAGCCGGAGCCCCAGTGCTCCGGCATCGGAAGACGGTCCCTGGGCCGCGCCTTCCACGAGACGGCGGCCGTCCGGCGAGGCCACGCGTCCCTTGAGCGACAGCATAACGCCATCCAACGTCGCGTGGCCCGCGAGCGGCAGGTTGCAGCTGCCGGAGAGTCCGGTGGACAAGGCGCGCTCCGCCAGCACGCAGATCCAGGTGGGTGCGTGATTGAGCCCGGCGAGGAGCCCGCGGGTCGCCGCGTCCGCCGCCCGGCACTCGATGCCGATCACCCCCTGGGTGATGGCGGGCAGGCTGAGCTCGGGATCGAGCACCGCGGTGATCTTGTGGCCGAGCCCCAGGCGCTTCAAGCCCGCCACCGCCAGCACGATGGCGTCGTAACGGCCTTCCTCGAGTTTCCTCAGCCGCGTGTCCACGTTGCCGCGCAGGGCTTCTATATGGAGGTCGGGCCGGCGGTGCAGGAGCTGGCTCTGGCGGCGCAGGCTCGAGCTCCCGACCCGGGCCCCCTGGGGCAGGGCGGCGAAGTCCGCATGCTTGACGGAGAGGAAGGCGTCGCGGGCGTCCTCCCGCTCCAGCACCGCGCCGATCGCGAATTCGGGGCCGAGCTCCACCGGTACATCCTTCATGGAATGCACGGCGAGGTCGGCGCGGCCGTCCAGGAGCGCGAGCTCCAGCTCTTTCACGAACAGGCCCTTGCCGCCGGAAGCCGCCAGGGAGGCGCCCAGGTTGCGGTCGCCCTCGGTGGTCATGGGCACGAGTTCCACCGCGCGTCCCGGCGCGAGCGCGCGCAAGCGCGCCGCCACGTGCTCCGCCTGCCACAGGGCGAGGGCGCTCTTGCGGGTCGCGATGCGTAGCGGACTCTGGCTCATAAGGGCTGGGGTAAGCAGGGTCGGGGGATGGGGAGCTATTTTCGGCTGTCTTAAGTCTTTTTCATAGTCTTATATACAGGAGTAATTCAGTGGCCAGTACGTAGGCGCTCCCGTACTTCTGAGACCAGGCGCCGGCTCACCTCGATGGGCTCGGGGCGGCCGCGCAAGTACACCTGGAGGTGCCCTCCGTCGTCCTTCTCCAGACGGGTGACGTGGGCCAGGGCCACGAGCGCGTTGCGGTGCACCCTGAGGAAACGCCCCGCGAATTCCTGCTCCAGGTCTTTCAAGGATTCGTCGATGAGCAGCTCACCGTCCGTGTGGCACACGGTCACGTACTTCTGGTCGGCGATGAAACAGAGCACGTTCTCGATGGATACCACGTGGAGCTTGTCGCGCAGCTTGGCGCAGATGTGGCGCCGCGCGGCCGCGGGCGAGCCCGAGGCGAGCCGGGTGAGCTGTACCCGGTTGACGCGCCCGGCGCCCGCGAGCGCGGCCGCGAGTTTCTCGGCACGCACCGGCTTCAGCAGATAGGCGATGGCCTGGGCGTCGAAAGCGTCCACCGCGAATTCGCTGTAGGCGGTGGTGAAGATCACCGCGGGCGGCCGTTCCTGGCTCGCCAGGTGGCGCGCGGTCTCGATGCCTTCCATCACCGGCATGCGGATGTCGAGCAGCACCACGTCGGCCTGGCTGCGTTCCCAGAGCTCCAGGGCCTCCCGGCCGTTACCCGCTTCGCCGGCGAACTCCACCTCCGGCTGGTCCTGCAACAGGCTCTTCAGCCGTTCCCGAGCCGGAGCCTCGTCGTCGACCACGATCACTTTCACGCAGCGGCTCCTTCGTAGGGGAAGCGCAGTCGCACGCAGAACTCCTCCGTGCTGCGCTCCTGCTCGAGGGTCGCGCGGCCGGGCCAGGTGAGGCCGAGGCGCTCGCGCACGTTGTCGAGGGCCATCTGATGACCCTGGCGGGTGGGCGTGCCCGCGGGCGGCAAGGGATTGCGGATCTCGATGCTGATCACCCTGGATTCCAGGCTGCCGTGCACGCTGACGGTGCCGCCCTGGTCGCGGGGCTCGATGCCGTGATAGATGGCGTTCTCGATCAAGGGCTGCAGGACCAGCCGCGGCAGGGACGCATCCTCGGGCACGCCTTCCAGCCGCCATTCGAGCCTGAGGCGTTCGCCCAAGCGCAGGGTTTCGATCTCCGCGTACTGCTTCGCGAGGGCGATCTCCTCCGCGAGCAGGACGTTCACCCCGGCGTCCGAGAGGCTGGCGCGGAACAGGTCGGAGAGGTCCTCGATAGCGCGTTCAGCGAGTTCCGGCCGGCCGCGGATCAGCGCGGCGATGGTGTTCATGCTGTTGAACAGGAAGTGCGGGCGGATGCGTGCTTGCAGGATCTCGAAGCGGGCACCGGCTTCGCGCCGCACGTTGCTCTTCCATTGGTGCAGCACGTAGAAGTAGCGCAACACCAGGGCGCTCACGATGGCGCAGATCACGAGGTTGCGCAGCACGAAACCCGCATGGCTCGCCGGCAGCAGCTCGCGTCCCGCGCCGGTGTTCATGGAGAGCTGATAGGCGATCTCACTCATGGCCAGGGTGACCATGAGCAGCAGCACGAAGCTCAAGGTCGCTGCCCGCGCCAAAGGCATGCGCGCCAGGTAACGTCGTGCCACGCACAGCACGCCCGTGGAGGTGAGCGCGATCCATTGCAGGAACAGCGAGATGCGGGCCAGGTCGAGCCACAGGGGCGCGCCTTCGTCTGGGAGGTGCCTGGCCAGCGCCAGCATGAAGGCGGTGAGTTCCGCGATCAGTATCACCAGGATCACCACCGGCCCTGAACACAGCTCAGGCAGGAAGAAGTCGTCCGGAGCGGGATGGGGAGCGGCAGCCATGCAAAAAGTGTCGACGCTTCCGCGCCGGACTGCAAGGGCCGACGGTGCTATTTCTTGAAGAGGGCGTGCTTGAGGCGGAAAAGGGCCGAGATGTCTTCGCCCTCGTGTCCCTGCTCCATCAGGCGCCGGTAGTGCACCCGCGTCATCTCGACGACGGGCAGTTGCACGCCCCGGGCCGCGGCCATCTCCTGCACGATCTTGAGATCCTTGTCGTGCAACGAGACCTTGAAACCCAAGGGGAACTGCTGGCGCACCATGGTGGGACCGCGGTGGGTGAGGAACCAGGCGCCGGCGGCACCGCCGCCCACCACTTCGATGACCTTGTCGAGCGGCAAGCCCTCGGCCTCCGCGAAGGCGAGGGCCTCTGTGACCGCCTGGGCGATGCCCGCTACGGCGATCTGGTTCACGGCCTTGGTGGCCTGGCCCGCGCCCGCCGGGCCCATGAGCACCCAGCGCTTGCCCATGGCCTTGAGCAGGGGTTCGGCCCGGTCGAAAGCGGCCTGCTCCCCGCCGCACATGATGGCGAGGGTGCTGTTCTTGGCGCCCTCGGTACCGCCGGAGACAGGGCAATCCAGGAAAGCGATGCCGTGCTTGCCGAGCCGCCCGGCCGCTTCGCGGGCCGTGGCAGCGCTCACGGTGGAGCAATCCAGGACCAGAGAACCTCTCTTGAGCGCCGTACCCAGGGTATCCACCACCGCGAGCACGTCCGCGTCCGCGGTGACGCAGAGCACCACGGCGTCGCAGAGCGCAGCGAGTTCGGCGACGCCGCCGGCCGCTCGGCAACCCGTCTCTCGGGCAAGCGCCTCGGCCTTGGCATGGCTGCGGTTGTAGACGGCGGCGAGCAGGCCCGCCTTGTGCAGGTTTCGGGCCATGGCGTAGCCCATGGCGCCGAGACCGATGAATCCCGCTTTCATCGAAGGATCACTTTTCCAGGTAGGTGTAGCCCTTGAGGCCCTCTTCGAGTTCCTTCAGGAACTGGGCGCGCTTGAGCATGTCGAGGTTGCTGGCGGCGTCGATCTTCTGGCGGTAGCGGCCTACCAGGTCGTCGGGGATGAAGTGCACGTAGCGCAGCACTTCCTCCACGGTGTCGCCCTGTTCCGGTTTCACCAGCCGGTAGCCGTTCTCCGAGTCGAGCTCCACGTTCACGGAGTCCGTGTCGCCGAAGAGGTTGTGCATGTCGCCCAGGATCTCCTGGTAGGCCCCCACCATGAAGAAGCCGAGGTAGTAAGGGTCACCATTCTTGATCGGATGCACCGCCATGGTGGTCTCGATCTCCTCCTCGTCCACGTACTGCTCGATGCGGCCGTCGGAGTCGCAGGTGAGGTCCTGCAGCACCGCACGCCGGGTGGGCGGCTCGTCGAGGCGATGGACGGGCATGATGGGGAATATCTGGTCGATGGCCCACACGTCGGGCATGGACTGGAACACCGACATGT
>DASSIS010000079.1:0-27366 GCA_035691665.1 Gammaproteobacteria bacterium
GCTCTGCAGCTCGTTGGACCGGTCCTGCAGGTCTGCCAGGGTGGTCTGGAGCCCGGAGATGGTGCCGTTGAACACGTTGACCTGTGCGTCGATGGAGGCGATCTTGCTGTCGCGGTCGCGGGTCATGTCAGCCGTGGAACTGTAGGTGTCGAGCAGCACCTGATCATGGGCCTTGGCCTCCGCCTGGGCCTGGGCCTGCTGCGCCGCCAGGGCCTGCGCCTGCTGTTCGGCGGCGATCTGCTCCGGCGTCTTCTGCGCCGCCTGGCTCTTGATGACGTTGCCCTGGCTGTCGATCTGCTCGTTCGCCTGGGCGGCATATTCCGGCGGGATGCTGCTCCCGTAATGGGTCACGCCGTCCTTGTCCACCCATTTGTACATCTTCGGCCCGTTGGCAGCCTGGGCTAAGCTGCCAGCGAGCAGCAGGGCGACGGCGACGGACAGGATCAAGGCGCGTGATTTCATGGGCGGACCATCGTTCGATACGTTGGGATGCAAAAAGTATAGCACCGGGTCTTCAGGCCCCGTATTCGCGCCGGTAGGCGTCGATGGCCGCGAGCGGCGCCTGCATGCCCGGCTGTGCTGCCACCCAGTCGCGCAGCTCCCCGAGCCGCACGATGGCAGCCACCTGGAGGCCGTGCTCCTGCTCCACTTCCTTCACCGCCGAGAGCGTACCCTGGCCGCGCTCCTGGCGGTCGAGGGCGATCACGAGGCCCACGGGTTCGGCACCGGCGGCGCGGATGATGGATACCGCCTCGCGCACCGCGGTGCCGGCGGTGATCACATCGTCCACGATCAGCACCCGGCCCTTGAGCGCCGCACCCACGATGTTGCCGCCCTCGCCGTGGTCCTTGGTCTCCTTGCGGTTGAAGCAGTAGGGGAGGTCGCGGCCGTGGTGCTCGGCCAGCGCCGCCGCCGTGACCGTGGCGAGCGGGATGCCCTTGTAGGCCGGACCGAACAGCATGTCGAACCGGATGCCGGAATCCACCACCGCCTGGGCGTAGCAGCGGCCGATGGCCGCGAGCGCCGCGCCGCTGTTGAACAGGCCGGCGTTGAAGAAGTAGGGGCTCTTGCGACCGGACTTGAGGGTGAACTCGCCGAAGCGCAGCACTTGGCGCGCCAGGGCGAACTCCAGGAATTGGCGCTGGTAGTCTTTCATGCAGTGTCCGTGGGGGATTGATATACCTCGGGTATCATACCGCGATGCGCATCATCACCCTCAACGTCAACGGCGTCCGCTCCGCTTCCCGCAAGGGCGTGTTCGACTGGCTGAAGCGCCAGAAGGCCGACGTGGTCTGCCTGCAGGAGACCAAGGCCCAGGAGGACCAGCTCACCGATCCCCTGTTCCGCCCCGACGGGCACCACTGCTTCTATTACGACGCCAAGAAGAAGGGTTACGCCGGCACCGCGCTCTACGCGCGCCGCGAGCCGGACAAGGTCATCAAGGGTTTCGGCGTGAAGGAGTTCGACGACGAGGGCCGGTACCTGGAAGCCCAGTTCGGCAAGCTCTCGGTGGTCTCGCTGTACTTGCCCTCGGGTTCGTCGGGTCCCGAGCGCCAGGCTTCCAAGGACCGCTTCCTCAAGGCCTTCATGCCCCATCTCAAGTCGCTGCGCAAGAAGCAGCGCGAGTACGTCCTCTGCGCCGACTGGAACATCGTGCACAAGGAGATCGACATCAAGAACTGGAAGGGCAACCAGAAGAACTCCGGCTGCCTGCCCCATGAGCGCGCCTGGCTGGACGAGCTGTTCGGCCCGGCAGGTTACGTGGACGCCTTCCGGGTGGTGGATGAGCGCGCGGAGCAATACACCTGGTGGTCCAACCGTGGCCAGGCCTGGGCCAAGAACGTGGGTTGGCGCATCGACTACCAGGTGGTCTCGCCGGGCCTCCGCGCCAAGGTGCAGAAGGCCGTCATCTACAAGGACCAGCGTTTCTCCGATCACGCGCCCCTGATCATGGACTACGACTACACCCTGTGAGCGGCATGCCGCGCGAACCGGCCAATCCGCCCTCCCTGGCGCTGCTCAAGGACGCGGTCTTCAATCGCCGCATCGGCGTCACGCTGCTGCTCGGCTTCTCCTCGGGCCTGCCCCTGTCGCTCTCCGGCGCCACGCTGCAGGTCTGGCTCGCGACCCTGCACATCGATATCACCACCATCGCGGCCTTCTCGCTGGTCGGCTTGCCCTATTCCCTCAAGTTCCTGTGGGCGCCGTTCATGGATCGCTACCTGCCGCCCTTCCTGGGCCGGCGGCGTGGCTGGATCTTCATGGCGCAACTCCTGCTCGCGGCCTTGCTCACGATGATGGCGGTCACCGACCCCCTCACGGCCATGCCGCAGCTGGCGCTGCTGGCCTTCTTCCTGGCCTTCGTGTCCGCTTCCCAGGACATCGTCTACGACGCCTACCGCACCGACCTGCTGCTGCCGGCGGAGCGGGGCCTCGGTGCCGCCGCCACCGTGGGCGGGTACCGTCTTGCCATGATCGTGTCCGGCGCGCTCGTGCTCGTGCTCTCGGGCCAGATCGGTTGGCGTAACAGTTATATGTTGATGGCGGCCCTGATGGTGCTCGCCATGCTGCCCACGGTGTTCGGCCCCGAGCCGGAACGCCCGGCGGAGTTGCCGCGCAGCCTCAGGGAGGCGGTGCTGTTGCCGCTGCAGGAGCTCGCCACGCGTCCAGCCGCCGCCGGCTTGCTGGCCCTGGTGTTGCTATACAAGTTCGGCAACTGGTTCTCAGGTCCCCTCACCGGCGTGTTCCTGGTGGCAGGCCTGCATTTCACGCCCGCTGACGTGGGCGTGGTGAACAAGGGCCTCGGCATCGTGGCCACCATCATCGGCGTATTCCTGGGCGGCGCACTCATGCCGCGGCTCGGGCTGTTCCGTTCCTTGCTCGCCTTCGGCATCCTGCAGGCCGCCTCGACCCTCACCTTCATGCTGCTGGCGCTGGTGGGCCACAACTACGCACTGATGGTCTTGGCGGTGGGCATCGAGAACATCGCCTGGGGCATGGGCACGGCGGCCTTCGTGGCCTACCTCATGGCGCTCTGCGACCACCGTTACACGGCCTTCCAGTTCGCGCTGCTCTCGGCCTTCGACTCCGTCTCGCGGGTGTTCCTGGGGCCGCCCTCCGGTTATTTCGTGGACCATGCAGGCTGGGCGATGCTTTTCCTGGCGAGCGCGCTCCTGGCGCTGCCAGGGCTGATGCTGATCCTCGCCTTGCAGCGGCGCATCGAATCCCTGGAGCGCGCCACCGCCGCTTGAGGCTTCAGTGGAGCTTCTGGGCAGTCCGGTCGGAACGGCCGGGGATGGCGACCGGCGAGGCATGGTGCAGGATCATGCGCCAGCCATCTTGCGTCAGCTGGTAGATGTTGGTGGCCACCGCTGGCGGACGCTCGCCGCTCTCGCCGGGCACGGTGATGAACTCATGCAGCACGTGGATGGAGAGCAGCGCGTCTTGGGTGCGGGTCACGTCCGCGAGCCTGAAGCGCAGCCCGCCGCTGTTGCGGAACACCTCTTGCCAGCTGGCGCGCACCGCCCCCCGGCCGGTGATGCGCGGGCCGACCGGGTGGATGCAGGTGACGGCCTCGCTGTCCAACCACACCTCCATCATGGCGTCGAGGTCGGTGTTGGCGAAGGCGGTGTAAAATGCCGCTTCAGCTTCGTCGGGCGTGGGGAACATGGCTGCGTCCGCTGCAGGGTGGATGCCGACGATAGAAGAAAGCCGCCCCCCTGCCAAGTGCGCAGCGTACCCGGCACCCTTAAGGACCCCATGCCCGAACCCCTCCGCCATGTCGTCTGCCGCCTCGCGGAACTACCCGACCCGGGCGCGCGCGGGTTCTCCCTGCCGGGCGCCGAGTTCCCGGATGAATACTTCCTGGTGCACTGGTATGGCAAGGTCTACGCCTACCGCAACGTCTGCCCCCACGCCGGGCGCTTCCTCAACTGGAAGCCCGATGCCTTCCTGACTCGCGACCAGACGCTCATCATGTGCTCCGGTCACGGCGCGCTGTTCGCGCCGGACACGGGCTTGTGCGTGGCCGGCGCCTGCCAGGGGCGCTCGCTCGAGACCTTGCCGGCGGGAGTGGAGGACGGCGTGGTGGTGGTGTACGCGCCCGCTACCTGAAGGCCGAGATGCCGGGGATGTATGCAAACCCGATGACTCGGGTCGCTAGAGATCCAGGTTGTCGAGAGGGTTCGCCGCATGCGGGCGCGAAGCGATGCTTCGCGCGGACCCACATGGATGTGGGTCCTGGGCCATGAGCGAAGCAGGATGCGTAGCGAAATGGACGACCCGTGGTACGGATAGAAACCTGATTGCTCAGGTCATCTAGAGATCCAGGTTGTCGAGAGGATTAGCCCAGAGGCTGCGATCGTTGTCGTCCAGGTCCACGCCGTAATCTTCCCGTTCCACGTCCAGGGAGCCGGACCAGTCCTCCGGCGGATCGGCGGCCTTGGGTCTCATCTCTTCCCAGGTGTCGGCTTCCAGTTCCTCCACCGTGCCGTCGAAGTATTGCACTTCCACGGTGCCGTCGTCCTGGTCCACGGCCACCACCTCGAAGAGCACACCCTGCGCATCCGCGTACCATTGGCCGATGGCCGGTGGTATCGCGGGTTCCTGTTCCAGCGCGCTTTCCATGACAATGGGCCCCCGCTCGTCGGGTTGCTACCATGATGCTAAGGTGCAAGCCCGGCGGACGGCTGCTGTTGTTAGGCGGGGGACTCCCGTGTTCTTATTGTCGCGGCCGCAGTCAGGACTGCAGTTGAGTATTGTTATAGAACCAGAACGGGCGCAGTGCAAGCGGGAAATGACCTAATGCGGGTTCCACGCTGAGGTCGGGTCCACAAAGCCGGTGTAGCCCGGTGTAAACCTTCGTGTTTCAGGGCCGTGACCATGCTCGAAAAGATGCTCAACATGTTCATCGTGCTGCTGGTGGTCGTGGACCCGGTGGGCGTGACCCCCGTCTTCGGGGCGCTCACCCGCGGCGGCGGTGCCCTGCATCGCCGGCGCATGGCGTTCAAGGGCACGCTGCTGGCGGCGGCGATCCTGCTCATGTTCGCGTTCATCGGTGACTGGCTGCTCAACACCCTCGGCATCACCCTGCCGGCCTTCAAGATCGCGGGCGGCGTGCTCCTGTTCCTGATCGCCATCGACATGGTGTTCGCGCGCCAGTCGGGCGGCCGTTCCGCCACCGGCAGCGAGCAGGAGGAGGCGCGCCACAAGGAGGACATCTCGGTGTTCCCGCTGGCCTTCCCGCTCATCGCCGGGCCCGGCGCACTCACCACCGTGCTCTTGATGGTGGGTGAGACCCGCGGCCAACCGCTGTTCTTCATGGCGTTGATCGGTGTGCTCCTGGTGGTGCTGCTCCTGGTGCTCCTGTGCCTGCTCATGGCGGGCGGACTGATGCGGCTCCTGGGCGAGACCGGCACCAACGTCATGGATCGCCTGTTCGGCGTGATCCTCGCGGCGTTGGCCGTGCAATTCGTCATGGACGGCTTGAAAGCCGGGTTCTTCACGGGTTGAGCTGCGTAGCGAGCGACCGGCCATGGGTCCACCGCACTGCGGTGGACGGGCGTACAGGGCTCGGAGCACAGCTCCGAGCGGGTGTGCAGGGACGCACACTCCGGAAGGGGCACCATGGACGGGTAGGAACTGCTTGGATTTAAGGACTGACTGCCGGGTTCGGAGCCTTACTCGGATCCCCACCGTTCTTCAGATACTCCGCCCACTCCGCATCCTGCTTCGCGGCCGTCGCGTCTCCCAAAGCCTGGTCCGCCATGGCGAGCTCGCCGAGGATGCGTGCCGAATGGCTGGCGTCGTACATCCACAGGCGCACGTGCAGGGCCCGCTGCAGGTGATCCCGGGCGCCGGCCCAGTCCTGCTGCGCCAGGAGCCGCGCGCCCCATTCCTCGTGCACGGCGGCGATGCCGGGCCGATAGAAAGCGGATTGGTAGCGGCCCAAGGCATCGGCATAGAGCCCGGCGGCTTTGGCCGCATCCGGCTCGGCGAGAGCCTCGAGACGTTCCAGGCGCGCGGCATCGAGCGGCTCCTGGGAGGGCTTGCCGAGTTTCGCGAGCCACTGGCCGGCGTCGGATGCCTTGGCATCGAAGGCCGCCTGGGTCCTGGCGAAGAGGGCGGCGCGCTGCAGCTCCGCCGGCAAGCCGGGTGTGGCCAGCAGCGCGTCGAGCTTCTGGGCGGCGGAGGCAGGGTCCGCCGCTTGCAGGTCCGCGTAGGCATCCATGAGCGTGAGCCGCGGTTTCATCCCGGCGAGATCCGGATGACCGTCCGCCAGCGCGCGGGCGTCAGCCAGGTTGCCACGGGCCGCGCTGACGTCGCCCTGCAATAGGGCGGAGTCGGCCAGGTCCACCAGCGCGTCCACCTCGCCCTTGAGGTCGTCCACGCTGCGGTACTGCATGTAGGCGCGGCCGAAGAAGCCGCGGGCCTCGGCGTAGCGGTTGTCGTTGTAGGCCGCCATGGCCTCGGCCATGAAGTTGCGGGTATTGATCTCCGTGGCCGGCACGGGCGGGGGCGCGCTGCCGCAGGCGGCGAGCGACGCGGCGAGGGAGAGCAGGGCGAGCGGGCGTAGTGTCATGCGTGATCAGGGCGGAGGTTGGACCGGAGTGACGGTGGTAGTCGGCTTCTTCGCCACCGCCGAGGAGATGGGCCAGGTGTTCTGCACCGCCTGCAGGGTGGCGTCGGTCTCGTCCAGGATCTCGCGGGTGCGCGCCACCATGTCCGGCAGCGCCTGCAGCTGATAGTTCACCGTGCCCACGGTGGTGTTGAGCTGGGTCACGAGCTTGCGGCTCTGGGCCACGAGCCCGGGGATGTCGGCGGAGGCGGCGTTGGCGTTCTTGATGAGCGGCTGGATCTCGGCGAGCCGTGCCTGGGTCTCCTTCAGGGTGGCCGCCAGGGAGTCCACCGCGTGCGAGTCGGCGAACTGGCCGGTGATGGTCTTGAGATTCTCGCTCACCGTCGCCAGGTTCTTCACCAGTGCGTTCAAGTCCTTGGGATCGATGGCATGGCTGAGGGCGTTGACCTGCGCCAACGTCGATTTCACGTCCACCAGCACCGGCGAGATCTGACCCATCATCTGGTCCACGGACAGGGGCTGCTGCAGTGGCACCTCGGCGTCGTTGGGCATCATGGGTTTGTCGGGTGAGCCCGGCTTGATGTTGATGGCGGCGTTGCCGATCACCGAGAGCTTGCTGATCTCGGCGGTGGAGTCGGTGCGGATCAACCGGTGGAAGCGCTCCAGGATCTCCATGGTCACCATGATGCGGTTGTCCGGCGAGAGGCTGAGCTTGGTGACCTTGCCCACGTCGAGACCGTAGACCATCACCGGCGTGTCGGTGCTGACGCCGGTGGCGTCGGTGATGTAGGCGTGCAGGGTGAACTTGGGGGCGAAGAAGCGCTCGGTCTGGCGGTTGAAGGCCACGGTCAGCACCAGCAGCAGGAAGGCCACCAGCACGAACACGCCCACCAGCCGCTCGCGTGCCGTGTAGTTGAGGCGGTGTATGTAATGGACTGAGTCTTTCTCGGCCACCGTCCCTACCTCTATGCCGCCGTGTCGAGGAAGTCGCGTACCGGCTTGCGTGATGCCGCCGCGAACTCCTTCCAACCGTTGAAACCCCACACCCCGTCCGGGTGCACGAACACGATCTCGTCCGCCTGCCGCTTCACGAACCCCAGGTTGTGGGTGGCGAGCAGCAGCGTCAGTCCGCGTTCCGCGGCGAGCTTCTTGTAGATGCGCGACTCCCGCTCGCGGCAGGCGTTGTCGGTCATGTGGAAGGGCTCGTCCAGGAACATCAACCCCGGTGACAGCATGAGGCAGCGGGCGATGGCGAGCAAGAGCCGCTCGTGCTGGTTGAGGTAGGCGGGCAGGAGGTCCTGCCGCCCGGGGTAATCGAGGAAGGCGAGGATCTCCTCGGCTTTAAGCCGGACCTGCTCGGCATTGCCGAGGCGGTGGTACATGGCCGGCAGGGTTACGTTGGTGAGACCGGTGACCACCGACAAGAGCGGCGCGCCTTCGCTCACGAAGGCCACCTTGAGGCGCAGGGCGCGGCGTGCGTCGTCGTCGAGGTTCAGGGCATCCCGCCCCAGCAGCCGGAGGCCTCCGGCCGCTGCCGGGTCCACCGCCGCCAGGGTGCGCAGGTACGCGGTCTTGCCGCCGCCGTTCGGGCCCACCACGCAGACGATGCGACCAGGACCGTAGCAGCAGGAGAGGCCGTGGGTGAAGGCGCGGCCGTCCGCGTGCATGGGCTTCAGGTCCTCAGCCTCCAGCAGCACGGCGGCATTCACGAGATCACCGCCAGGAGGCCATCGGTGGCGAACACCAGCACCAGGCTCGTGACGATGGCGCGCTGCGTCTGCTGCGGCAACTCGGTGGGCGAATGACGCACCTTGAGGCCGTGGTAGCAAGCGGTGCCGGCGATGATGATGCCGAACAGCAGGTTCTTGATGGCGAACACGATCACGAGTTCGGGGTTGATGGCCTCGGCGAGCTTGCGCAACTGGTGGTTGCTGCCGCCGACGGAGACAAGGTTGGTGATGAACACGCCGCCGAAGAGCGCGATGATGGCGAAGTACACCGCCAGCGCGAACTGGGCCACCGCTGCGCCGATGATGCGCGGCGTGACGAAGAACTCGTTGACGTTGATGCCGAGGAGCTCCAGGCCTTCCACTTCGCTGCGCAGCTTCATGGATCCCAGGTCCACCGCGATGGCCGAGCCGGAGCGGCCGATGAGCACGATGGCGGTGAGGATGGAGGACAATTCCGCACCCACGATGTTGGTGAGCAGCGTCGCCACATCGCTCTCGCTGCCGAGCGCGATGGCGAGCTTCAGCATCTGGGAGGTGATGGAGAGCCCCACGGCGAGACCCAGGAAGGTGATCAGCGGCAGGGCGTCCACGCCGGTGAAGATGATCTGGCCGTAGAGGGTCTGCAGCGTGGCGCGGTTGAACACGCGGCCGCGCCGCGCCCAGTCGCGGAAGGCGCGCAGGATGAAGTTGGTGAGGTTGAGGACGTAGGCGCCCACCGACAGGGTGCGCCGGCCGGTCCAGCCGGCAATCCCGCCGATGCGGCTTGTGCGCGTCTCAACCAGGGCCATGGTTCCGGCTTATGTCAGCTTGGGCTCCACAGCCTAGAAGATGGCCGGCCCCCCCGCAATAGCCTTCAGGTTTTAAGGAACACGAGGTCGAATACCGCATGCCCGAGCTCGAGTCCCCGGCGTTCGAAGCGGGTAGGTGGGCGCTCCGCGGGCCGGGGTGTGTAGCTGCCCGCGGCGGCAGCGTTGTACAAGCCGGGCGTGCTGCTCAAGACCTCCAGGGCCTGCCGGGCATAGTCTTCCCAGTCGGTGGCGAAGTGCAGGCGGCCGCCGGTCCTGAGCTTCTCCGCCACGAGTGCCGCGAACTCCGGCTGCAGCAGCCGGCGCTTGTGGTGGCGCTTCTTGGGCCAGGGATCGGGGAAATAGATGAGCACCGCATCCAGCGATCCTGCCGGCAGGCGGCCGCTGAGCAGCTGCACCGCGTCCTCGCAGGCGAGACGCACGTTGCGGACACCGGCGGTCTCCAGCTTGAGCAGCAGGCGGCCGACGCCGGGTCGATGCACTTCGACACCCAGGAAATCCTCGTCCGGATGGCGCTGCGCCAGTTCCAGCAGCGTGTCGCCGCTGCCGAAGCCGATCTCGAGCGTGCGCCGGGCCTCGCGGCCGAAGAGAGCGGCGAGATCCAGCGCGCCTTCCGGCACGCCGTACTTGGGCAGGAGTTCTTCCAGGGCGCGGTGTTGCGCGACGGTCATCCGGCCCTGTCTCAACACGAAACTGCGGATGCGGCGCGGGACGGATTCTTCCGTCATCTTTAGAAGAACAGGCCGTCCAGGGGCGAGGAGGCGGAGGCGAAGCGCTTCCGGGGTATGCGGCCGGCGAGATAGGCCTCGCGGCCCGCCTCGATGGCTTTCTTCATGGCGCTCGCCATGAGCACCGGGTCCTTGGCGAGCGCCACGGCGGTGTTCATGAGCACGCCGTCGCAGCCGAGCTCCATGGCGATGGCCGCATCGGAGGCGGTGCCCACGCCCGCGTCCACCAGGATCGGCACCCGGGCCTGCTCGACGATGGTCACGATGTTGTAGGGGTTGCGGATGCCGAGGCCGGAGCCGATGGGCGCGCCGAGCGGCATCACCGCCACGCAACCCAGATCCTCCAGTCGCTTCGCCACCAAGGGGTCGTCGGTGGTGTAGACCATCACCTCGAAGCCTTCCTTGACGAGGGTCTCGGCGGCCTTGAGGGTCTCGCTGACATCGGGGTAGAGGGTCTTCTCGTCGCCCAGCACTTCGAGCTTCACCAGCTTATGGCCGTCGAGCAGCTCCCGCGCCAGGCGACAGGTGCGCACCGCGTCCTCGGCGTTGTAGCAGCCGGCGGTGTTGGGGAGGATGGTGTACTTCGCGAGCGGCAGCACGTCCAGCAGGTTGGGCTCGTCCTTCTTCTGGCCAAGGTTGGTGCGGCGGATGGCCACCGTGACGATCTCCGCGCCGCTCGCCTCCACAGCGCGGCGGGTCTCCTCCATGTCCTTGTACTTGCCGGTGCCGATGAGCAGGCGCGAGCGATAGCTCTTGCCGGCCACGGTGAAGGTGTCGGGTTGCGTTGTAGTTGCTTTGAGGGCGGTGTTCATGAGTGTTCTCTTGGCGTTGGCTAGTTGAAACATCCCTGTGGCGTCACCGGGCCGCACCTCCGTGTACGGCCGCTCGAAACTTCGTTTCGAGCCCATCCCTGGTGAGGCCATCTGCCGGCACATCCCGTGCCGTCGTTCACTGTAAGCGAAGCCGTGCTTCGCTTACAGTTCACCGTGATCTCGCGGACGGCTAAACGATACGCTGTGCGTATCGTTTAGCCGCCCCCCACAGCGTGGATGATCTCCACTTTGTCGCCGTCGTGCAGGCGGTGTTCAGCGTAGCCGCTGCGTGGCAGGATCTCGCCGTTCACCTCGAGCGCGATGCGCTTGCCGGCGAGCTCGAGGCGCTCCACCAGTTGCCGGGCGGTGAGGTCCGGGGGCAGGTCGGTGGATTTGCCGTTGACGAGTAGCTGCATGGGGGCGAACGGGGTTTAAACCGCGATTTTACCGCAGCCAGCCGCCGGGGGCCCGGACCGTTTGACAGTACCCGCTCCCCCGCTAGAATGGTTGCTCCCGCGGGTGTAGTTCAATGGTAGAACTGCAGCTTCCCAAGCTGCTAACGTGGGTTCGATTCCCATCACCCGCTCCAAATTCCGTTCTTTTGCTGCTCGGATTACAACCGTCCCTGTGACCTCCCAGCTCGGCTTCCTGCCTCGCGCCCGCTGCATGCAGCGGGCCCCTGGTGTTATGACCAGCCCGGCCTGTGTCGCTCGCATCCTGCTCCGCTCACAGTCCAGGGCGGCATCCTGCCGCCCGCCCATCGCATACGATGGGCCCTTGGCCGGTCGCGCGCCGTATACGGCGCGCCCTGAGCTGTGCCTGGTTTCAGGGTTTGGTTTATCCTTCACACTGGCAAGCAGGGAAGATCCCCGGTCCGCGATGGAACGCCAACAAGACTGGGCTGTCGCGGGGAGTGGCAGGATGGAAGTCGACTCATAAAAGGGTGGCGCCATGAAGATATTGGTCGCGGACGATCACAACCTGGTGCGTGCCGGGCTCACCGCGCTGATCGCGCGTCTGCCGGACATGGAGATCGTGGGCGAAGCCCCCGACGGCCGCCAGGCGCTGCGCATGGTGCGCGATCTCGCCCCCGACCTCGTGCTCATGGACATCGCCATGCCGGGTCTGAACGGACTCGAGGCGGCGGAGCGTATCCACGGCATCCATCCCCAGACCAAGATCATCATCCTCTCCATGCACGCCAACGAGGAGTACGTGGCGCAAGCGCTCAAGGCCGGCGCCTCCGGTTATCTCCTGAAGGATGCGGCGACCACGGAGCTGGAGATGGCTTTGAAATCCGTATCCATGGGCCAGTTCTACCTGAGCCCCGCCATCTCGCGCCAGGTGGTGGACAACTTCCTGCGCGGTGGCCCCACGGGCATCGACGTGCTGACGCCGCGGCAGCGGGAGATCCTCCAGCTCATCGCCGAGGGCAAGTCGACCCGTGACATCGCCGACACCCTGCATCTCTCCGTGAAGACGGTGGAGACGCATCGCGCCCAGCTCATGGAGCGGCTCGACATTCACGACGTCGCCGGGCTCATCCGCTACGCGCTGAAGAAAGGCCTGATAACGGCGTAGGACGTTCCGCTCTTTCCTTATAAGAGACGCGTTCACTCGCCTGCCGCGAGTTATGGCGTGGTCCAATTTTCCCAATTAAATTAAGAGTTCACTGTACTCGCTGCGCTACGCATCCAGCTCCGCTTGTGGTCCAGGGCGTACATCCTGTACGCCCGCTCGAAAGCTGCGCTTCGAGCCCTCTGGTGCGCTGACCAGGGTATACATCCCTGTATACCCGATCCGCCGCAATGCAGCGGGCCCGCCTTCGCTCGCCCATATCAGGGAAACCCTGAGGCTGAATCAGGGTTTCCCCAATGTCTCCCGCGCCTCCGATGACCCACAGTGGAGCCGTATATAGCACGTGTCCCGAAGGAGGAGTCCGGGACACGCCAGGGGGTTGGCACGGCGGCTGAAGCGAACGCGTCTGCCGCTCGAGGGGTGAAGGCGATGCAAGAAGAAGCAAAAAAGATGCGGGTGATCGTGGTGGATGACCATGCCACTTTCTGCACGGCGGTGGTCACGCTCCTGGACGGCCATAGCGGGATCGAGGTGGTGGGTCAGGCGCATAACGGCACCGAGGCGCTGCAGCTCGCGCAAGTGGAGCGCCCCGATCTCGTGCTGGTGGATTTCAACATGCCCGGGATGGATGGATCCATAGTGGCTCGCCAGCTGAAGGCCCAGTCCCCGGCCCCCAAGGTGGTCATCATGTCGTTCAACAGCGGTCCGGAATACCGGGAGCTGGCTTTGTTGGCGGGCGCCGACGCTTATCTTCCGAAGACCGATCTGCACCGGGAACTCGTCCCCTTGTTGCATCGCCTGCGGGGCTGAAGCTTCGGGTGAAGCGCAGCGATGCGCGCGTCTCGCCGGTTCTGTAGCGGGCTTGATACATTTGGAAACCAGTTAGGACCCGTCCCGGTTTGCTAGGACCCGTGGGGGCAAACTGCTAACATGGGACAGCGGCGGCCCTTCCGGGGCCGCGCCTGTGTACGCGCGGTCGCGCGCGGCGAACCCATGGGCAGCCCGGGCATGAAAAAAGCACTGAAAATCACCGGCATCGTCGTTGGGATATTCGTGCTCCTGGTCATCGTGCTGGCGCTCACCCTGCCTTTCCTCATCAACCCGAACCGCTTCAAGGACGACATCGCCGCGGCGGTGAAGGAGAGGACCGGCCGCGAGCTCGTGATCCAGGGTGACATCAAGCTCTCCATCTTCCCCTGGCTCGGCCTGCAGATCGGGCCGATGGAACTGTCCAACGCGCCGGGTTTCGGCGGCGCACCCTTCGCGGCCATCAACGAGACCGACGTGCATGTGCACTTCTGGCCGCTGCTGCACCGTCGGGTCGAGGTGGGCGAGGTGAAGCTCGACGGGCTCACCCTCGACCTCGAGCTCGACGCCAACGGCCACAGCAACTGGCACGACATCAGTGAGCGGCTGTCGCGCAGCACCGCCGGTGCCGGCAGCGAGGGGGATTCCGGCGGCGCCGGACTCAGCATGGAAGGCTTGAGCGTCACCGACAGCCAGGTGCGCTGGACCAACGCCGAGAAGCACCAGCAATACAACATCACGGACTTCACGCTGACCCTCGGCGCCTTCGCGCCGGCCCAGCCCGTGACCATGAAATCGGGGTTCGATTTCACCGGCACCAATCCGGCGGTGCAGGGTCATGTGGATTTCGACGGCACCGGCACGGCCGATTTCGCCCACAAGATCTACAGCACCGACGGCGCGAAGCTGGAGCTGCAGGCGAAGGGTGATGCGGTGCCGGGCGGCACGGTGGATGCGGTCTTCCAATGGCAGCATGAGGCCCTGAACCTCGACAGCAACACCATGGCCGTCAACGGCCTGGCGGCGACGCTCTACGGGCTGCAGCTCAGGATGGACGTCCAGGGCAAGGACATCTCCAAAGCGCCGAGCTACACCGGCACGCTCAAGGTCGACCGCTTCACACCACGCGACGTGCTGAAGGCGCTCGGCCGCACCCTGTTCACCAACACCCGCGATCCGGCAGCGCTCGGCAACGCCACCGTGGCGTTCACCTTCGTCACCAACCCCGGTTCCGCCGCGCTCAACGGCGTGGACATCGTGCTCGACGACACCCATCTCACCGGCACCGCCGAGATCAAGGATTTCAAGACCGATGCCCTGGGCTTCGACCTCACGGCCGACAAGCTCGACGCGGACCGCTATCTCCCGCCCCAGCAGCCCGGCACGCCCGACCGGCCGCGCGAGGCGGTGGACGTGGACAAGATCGGTATCCCGCTGCGCACCCTGCGCAGCCTGGACCTGTCCGGCCACCTGCACGTGGGCCAGTTCACGCTGCTGAACGCCAAGGCCGCGAATCTCGACATGGGCATCAGCGCCCAGGGCGGGCAGGTGCGCTTCGATCCACTGAGCGCCTCGCTCTACAACGGGGCCTTGAGCGGCGACATCCAGATCGATGCCGCCACGGATTCCCCGGAGGTGTCCGAGAACCTGAAGCTCGAGGGCGTGCAGCTCACTGGACTCTCCCAGGACCTCGCCGGTTCCGACCGCATCGCCGGCACCCTGGATCTCGACAGCGCGATCCATGCCCTCGGCCGCACCGTGGGCGAGCTTCGCCACACCGTCACCGGCCGCCTGAGCTTCGCCATCAAGAACGGCAGCCTGGGCGGCGTGAATGTGTGGGATGCGGTGGTGCGCGCCTACGCGGACGCGCATCATCAGCCGGCCCCGCCATCGGCCGTCCCGCGCACCCCCTTCGGCGAGTTGCGCGGCAGCGCTACCATGAGCCGCGGCCTGCTCACCAACCGCAACTTCTCCGCCTCTCTGCCGAACCTGGCGCTGAGGGGCGCGGGCCGCCTGGATCTCGTGGGGCTCGCCGTGGATTACAGTCTCACCGGCAAGGTGCTCGGCACGCCACGCTCCGCGCCGGGCATCGACCTCGGTGGTCTGAAAGGCGCGAGCGTGCCCTTGAAGGTCACCGGCACGCTCTTCGATCTCGACGTGCAGCCGGAGTTCGGCCGGAAGTGAAGTGATCGGTGCGGGCCGCGGGAATAAGCCCCATCGAGGCTGGGTCCCTTGAAAGGTAGGGTCCGCCCCGGACCCGTCCGCCGGGAACGTAGATGCGTAGCTTTGTAGCCGCATTATGTCTCGGTGTCGCCGCTTCTGCCGGCGCCGCCGATGTCCGTTCGCTGGTGGTGACCCGCGAGGGGGACGCCTACAGCGTGAGCGCGGACGCATTCCTCGCGGCGCCGCCGGCCGCAGTGTACGCGGTGCTGACCGATTACGACCACCTGACGCGCGTCTCGAGCGCGGTGCAGAAGAGCCGGGCGGTGCAACGGCTCGACGGAGGCGATACCCTGGTGTACACCGACAGCCGGGTCTGCGCCCTGTTCTTCTGCCGGCACGTGATCGAGCTGCAGCGCTACAGCAAGCCCGACGCCGAGGATCTCTTCGCCGAGGTGATCCCTGAGCAGAGCAACCTCAAGATGGGCAAGACCCATTGGCACCTGGAGCCCGAAGCGGACGGCACGCGCCTGCATTGGGAGATGACCGCGGTGCCGAATTTCTGGGTGCCGTGGTTCATCGGCGCCGCGCTCGTGGAGCGTGGCCTGCGCATCGAAGGCCGGCATGGCATGCTGGGCGTCGAGAAGCTCGCGCGTGAGCGCGCCCATCTGCCGCCCCTGGAGAGCGAGTCGAAGGATGCCCAAGAGAAGAAGAACAGCGGCTGATCCGGATTTCGGGCGGCGCCTGCTCGCCTGGTTCACGCGCCACGGCCGCCATGACCTGCCTTGGCAGAAGCGCACCACCCCTTACCGGGTGTGGGTCTCGGAGATCATGCTGCAGCAGACCCAGGTGGCCACGGTCATCCCCTATTACGACCGATTCATGCGCCGCTTCCCGGATGTGAAGCGCCTCGCGGCCGCGCCGCTCGATGAGGTGCTGCACCTCTGGACGGGTCTCGGTTACTACGCCCGGGCGCGCAACCTGCATAAGGCCGCGCAGCGCGTATGCGCCGAGCACGGTGGCCGCTTCCCCGAGGGCTTCGAGGACGTGGCGGAGCTGCCCGGTATCGGTCGCTCCACCGCCGGCGCCATCCTGGCGCTCTCCCGCGACCAGCGGCATCCGATCCTGGACGGCAACGTGAAGCGCGTGCTCGCGCGCCACGGCGCCATCGCCGGTTGGCCCGGGGACAAGAAGGTCGAGACGAAGCTCTGGGCCCTGGCGGAGGCCTACACGCCCCGGCGCCGGGTGGCGGAATACACCCAGGCCATCATGGATCTCGGTGCCACGCTCTGCACCCGCAGCAGACCCCGTTGCGCCGCCTGCCCCGTGGCGGAAGGCTGTCGGGCCCATGCCGCGGGCCGCGAGACCCGTTACCCCGAGGCGCGTCCCCGCAAGGCCTTGCCGGTGAAACGCACTCGCATGCTCCTAGTGCGGGATGGGCAAACGGTGTTGCTGCAGCAACGCCCGCCCGCGGGACTCTGGGGGGGACTCTGGAGCTTCCCCGAGATCGCGGCGGGTGCCGATCCGCGCGATTGGTGCCGGGAGCGCTTCGGTGCGGCGCCTGACGCCTGTATAGTGCGCCCCGTGCTGCGGCACAGCTTCAGCCACTTCCATCTGGACATCGAGCCCGTGGAGCTCAGGTTGCCGAAGATGTCGGCGCGCGCGGCGGAGGGGGAGGAGCGCTGGTATCGCCTGGACAAGCCGGCGCGTCTCGGGCTCGCGGCGCCGGTGAAGAACCTGTTGCAGGCTTTGGCGGAAGGACCAGGAGAGGATCACGATGGCGCGCACGGTCAAATGCGTCTTGTTGGGTGAGGAGCTGCCGGGCCTGGAGCGGCCGCCCTATCCCGGGCCCTTGGGCCAGCGCATCTACGAGCAGGTCTCCCAGCAGGCCTGGCAGCAGTGGCTGCGCCACCAGACCATGCTCATCAACGAATACCGGCTCTCGGTGATTGAGCCCAAGGCTAGGAAGTTTCTCGAAGCCGAGATGGAAAAATTTTTCTTCGGCGGCGGAGCTGAGAAACCAGAGGGTTACAAACCGCCGGAGTGAATTGAACGCTCAGGTCTTCGGCCGCAGGCAGGCCACGCAGAAGTAGCCGCGGTCATCCAGCCAGTGCTTGTCCATGATGAGGCCGGCCTTGCAGGCGAGGGCCTTCAAGCCTTCCACCGTGTATTTATAGGAGCGCTCGCTCAGGATGTGCTCGCCGGCGTGGAAGCCGAAGCGCTCCCCGGCCACCGTCACCACCTGCCGCTCCAGGCTTACGAGATGCATCTCGATGCATTGCTCCGTCTCGTTGTAGCCCGCCCGGTGCCGGAACCGGGCCAGGTCGAAGTTGCCGCCGAGCTCACGGTTGATGCGCTCCAGCAGGTTGAGGTTGAAAGCGGCGGTCACCCCCGCCGCATCGTCGTAGGCGCGGTGCAACACGGTACGGTCCTTCTGCAGGTCCACACCGATGAGCAGCGCGCCGCCGGGACCGGCTAGGTGGCGCATATGGTCCAGGAGCCGTACCGCTTCGGCGGGAGCGAAGTTCCCCAGGGTCGAACCGGGGAAATACACCGCATTCCGTTTCGCTTTCCGGCTGGGGGCCGGCACCTCGAAAGCCTGGTTGAAGTCGGCACAGACCGGCAACACCTCGAGCTCGGGATAGAGCCGGCTCAGGCGCTCCGCCGCGGCCAGGAGATGGCTGCGCGAGATGTCCACGGGCACGTAGGCCACGGGGCGTTGCAGGTGCTGCAGCAGCAGGCGCGTCTTCAGGCTGCTGCCGCTCCCCGGCTCCACCAACAGGAGCTGGCTGCCGAGCGCTGCCGCCATCTCCGCCACGTGGGTCTCCATGATGCCGAGCTCGGTGCGGGTGAGGTAATACTCCGGCAGCTCGCAGATGGCGTCGAAGAGCTCCGAGCCGCGTGCATCGTAGAAATACTTGCAGGGCAGGGTCTTCTGTCCCTCGCTCAAGGACGTGAGCACGTCCAGGCGCATGCGGTCCTGGCGCGGCTCATAGTCGCGCAGCATCACCGAGAGGGCCGGGGAGAGGCTCATCTCAGGCGTCCTTTGCGAGCCGGATCCCCGCGAACTGCCAGCGCTGGTGGGGGTAGAAGAAGTTGCGGTAGCTGGCACGCATGTGGTCCCCGGGGGTGACGCAGCATCCGCCGCGCAACACCAGCTGGTTGGCCATGAACTTGCCGTTGTATTCGCCGAGGGACCCACCGAGTGGCTTGAAGCCGGGGTAGGCGCTGTAGGGACTCGCGGTCCATTCCCACACGTCACCGTATATCTGGGTGAGATCCGCGGCGTTCGAGGGCGCCGGATGGAAACGGCCCTGCTCCAGGAAATTGCCCATGACCGGTTGTTCCGACGCGAGGCTCTCCCATTCAGCTTCGGTGGGCAGGCGCGTGCCGGCCCAGCGGGCGTAGGCGTCCGCCTCGTAATAGCTCACGTGGGAGACAGGCGCATCCGCTTCGATTGCCTTGCGCCCGCCCAGGGTGAATTCGGTCTCCAAGTCCGCGCTCCAATATAGAGGCCGATCCCAGCCTTCGCGCCGCACCGTGGTCCAGCCGTCCGAGAGCCAGAGCTCCGGGATCCCGTAGCCGCCGGCACGGATGAACTCCCGGTATTCGGCATTGCTCACCGGCCGCGTCGCCATGGCATGGGCCGGCACCATCTCCGGATGGCGCGGGGTCTCGTTGTCGAAGGCGAAGCCTTGTCCGTCATGGCCGATGGATACCTGACCGCCGTGGCGGGGGAGATATTTCAGCGGCGCTGCGCGGGCGGGCTTGGGCGCGGGGAGCTCGCGCCACACGGGGTCGAGGGGGTTCAGGGAGAAGAGGTGCTTGATGTCCATGAGCAGCAGTTCCTGGTGCTGCTGTTCATGGTTGATCCCTAAGGTCACGAGGGCCGCGAACTCGGGGTCGTCGCCGCGTTGCTCCAGCAAGATCCCGAGTCCCGTGTCCACGTGCTCGCGGTAGCGGAGCACGTCCGCCGCCAAGGGGCGGGTGAGCAGGCCCCGGGACGGCCGCGGGTGCATGGCGCCCACGGTGTAGTAATAGGAGTTGAAGAGGTAGCCGTAGTCTGGGTGGAAGGGCCGATAACCAGGCAGTCGCGGCTCCAGCAGGAAATGCTCGAAGAACCAGCTCGTGTGGGCGAGGTGCCATTTGCTCGGGCTCGCCTCCGGCATGCTCTGCACCGCCATGTCTTCCGGTGCGAGGCCGCGGCAGAGCTCCACGGTCACGGCCCGCACCGCCTGCAAGCGCTCCAGCAGGGAGCGGGGGGCGGCGGGTGCCGTGGCGGCGCGGCGCGGCAGAGGGGTGACGGGGGTGGGCATGGCGGTATCTCTGGGGTCAGGGTAGGCCGGGCTCAAGGGAGCTGTCAAAACGCCGTCAAGCCCTTGACCCGGCAGGCGTTCGCCGGTCTAATAGCCGCCCTTCGAGCGTATTTCAGACGGTTTCCCTGGGATTTTGGCGGAGAAACAGCTAAAAGCATCGAGACGGCCAGGTAGCTCAGTTGGTAGAGCAGCGGATTGAAAATCCGCGTGTCGGTGGTTCGATTCCGCCCCTGGCCACCATCTTTTTTCAAGTCAAAATTTAGTCCCTTAGTGTCATCACCCGCTGTCAAAAAATTGATGGCGGAATCGAACCACGTCAAATCAGTTCCGCCCCTGGGCGAGATTCAGCCAAAGCACAGCTTTGGCTGAGTCGAGCGCTCGGACAGGATGTCCGGGCTGGAAGGCACACCATGGATGGGTCAGTGGGTCTTTAAGATAGCTGGAATCGAACACCATTTTATCGGCGGTTCGAGCGGCACGCTTCGCTATCCTTGCTGCGCGCGCCTTCCCGGGGCGGACATGCGCTCCGCTTCCTGCTCCGCGCCTGGTCCAGGGTATACGTACCTGTATACCCGCTCGAAGCAATGCTTCGAGCCCTGGCCGCCCGCTCGGCCTGCTGACCGAGCCCACCCCTGGCCACCCAATCCTTGTTGTTAATTTAGGCTGTCGCGATTCCTGATGGCTATCAGGAAATTGCGCGGCGGAATCGAACGTACGCCGATTTCGCCTTTCCAGGGCAACCGTCCGTCCCGGGGTATGGTCCTGGTATACCCTCTCGAACTGATGCTACGGGCCATGGAAGCTCACTCCACCTGCCGGCCTCGCTAGCGTGGGCCGCCCAGGCATGACCTATAGTGTTGGGCGGTATCGAACACGGTCGGGAGCACAGAATGTACCGCGCGTCCACGAGCTTTTTGCCGCCTGTCGCCTTGAACTTCGACGACGGGATGCCGCTATACCGGCAGTTGTCCGATTGGTTCAGGCGGGCGATCCGGGACGGCAGCCTGAAGCCGGGGCAGAGGGTGCCTTCTTCGCGCGACCTCGCGATGGAACTGGCTGTCTCCCGCATCTCCGTCATGACCGCCTATGAGCAGCTCGTCGCCGAAGGCTATCTGGAATCCTTTTCGGGCTCACGCACCTGCGTCGCGCACACCCTGCCGGTCGATGCGGTGCCACAGGGATCGCGCAGTCGGAGCCGGGCTGCGGCCGATACGACCTCCCGTCATGCGTCTCATCGCGCTGGGAGGATATACGCCGCTGAACAACCCTGGTCGACTGGGCTTGGAGCATTCCGGTTCGGGTTGCCGGCCCTGGACCGCTTCCCCCTGAAGACCTGGTCCGGGCTGGTGAGCCGCCATTCCCGCAGGGCGACCGAAGATCTCATGGCTTATGGCGATGTCCAGGGCTATCTGGCTCTGCGCCGGGCCATCGCGGGGTATCTGGGCGCCTTCCGTTCGGTCCGTTGTGACGCGTCCCAGGTCCTGGTGACGAGCGGGGCGCAGCACGGCTTGTTCCTCGTGGCGCAGGTGCTGTTGGATGCCGGAGACGAGGTGTGGATGGAAGAGCCGGGGAATTCCGGTGCCCACCGGGCCTTGTCTTTCTCGAAGCTGACGATGATCCCGGTACCTGTGGATCGGGAGGGCTTGGACGTGGCGGCAGGTCTGCGTCGGGCGCCACACGCGCGCGCCGCTTACGTCACGCCGGCGCATCAGTTCCCGACCGGCGCATCCATGAGCCCGGCGCGGAGGTCGCAGCTCCTGGGCTGGGCGGCGCGTAGCGGAGCATGGATCATCGAGGATGACTACGACAGCGAATATAGTTTCGGTGATCGGCCGCTCCCGTCACTCCAGGGCGCGGATGTAGACGCCTGCGTCATCCATCTGGGTACTTTCAGCAAAACCATGTTCCCTTCCATACGCCTTGGCTATCTGGTGTTGCCCGAGGAGCTGGTCCCGGTCTTCCGCCGCGCGCGGTACTCATTGGATACCTGTCCCCCGAGTCTGAATCAGGCGGCTATGGCGGATTTCATCGACGCCGGGCATTTCGCGAGGCATATCGGCCGCATGCGCAAGCTTTACCAGGAGCGCCGCACGGCGCTCCTGGAAGCGATCCGCGACCAGGTGGGAGACCGGCTGGAACTCATCGGTACGCCCGCCGGGATGCAGCTCACGGTGCTGTTGCCGCGGGGCATCGACGACGTCGCGGTGGCGAAGAAGGCAAGCGAGAAAGGCGTGGTGGCGAGGCCGCTATCGTCTTGTTGCCTCGATCCGTCCGATCGTGGCGGATTGATCCTGGGTTTCGGCCACATCGGCCCGGACGCGATCCGCGATGGCATGAGAAAGATCGAAGCGTGCCTCTAAGCTCGCCGGTTCAAGGCCGGGTGGCGGCTCCGGAAACCGGCTCTATTCGTTTGTCGGCATGTGGCTCTACAAAACCCACGCCCGGTATTGCATAACAACGCCTCCTGCAGGCGTTGGGCCTGTCATCGCAATATCGAGGAGTGTCACATGCGCTATATGTCGCGGTTCATGTTGCTGTGGATGTTTTCGATCTCGCCCGTGCTCGCGGCCGGCGAAGATCCCATGTCGGCGGCGCTTCAGCCCCTGGACCGCGCGGTCGGCAAGTGGGTATACCACGGCGAAAATCTGCAGACCGACTATACCAAGGCGGGTAAATGGACCTGGGATGTGGACTGCAGTTGGTCCGCGAACCGGATCTTCCTCATGTGCAGTTTCGTCATGGATTGGCCCGAAGGGCCCGACCATTCCCTGTCGGTGACCACGTACAACAAGCAGGACAAGGGTTACTGGCACTATGAAATGATCGACGACGAACCCGGTGCGAAACCCTTCGTATCGAAGATGACGGTAGCCGGTGATACCTGGACCGACACCAGCGAGAGCGCGGACATCAACAGCAAGACCACCGCCCATTTCCGGATCGTCTACCGGTATGTCTCCTCCACGCAGGTCGAGGTGAAGTTCGAGATATCCAAGGACGGTGTCCACTGGGCGACCATGGGCCAGGGCGAGGGCATCAAGCAACCGTGATCCGTATCGATGCCCCGGCCGATCAGGCAAGCCCCATGTTCATGCCGCGCGTGGGACGGCAGGGGGCGTGCAAGATCATAGCCGGCGCAGCCATGCCGGGAACATCGCCGCGCAGTCTCACGTCCGGGTCCTGGGCGTCGGGCTTGCGTCACTGGGGCGTGACTTCGCCCAGCGCGCATTCAGAAAGAGCTCGTATTCGTTAGCCAGCCCGTGCCCTGGTATTCCAGTCTGGTTGCGGTCTTCTCGGCGACAGCGCGCCCGAAACGCATGTCGACCATATGCAGGGCGAGATCGATCCCGGAGCTGAGTCCGCCGGCGGTGAAGAGGTTCGGATCCGATTGGACGTAGCGTTTCCCATGCACGATCGTGACAGCCGGGAAGGCCTTCTGGAAGAAGGGGAACGCGAGGTGATGGGTGGTCGCCGGCTTGCCATCCAGCAGGCCCGCTTTTTCGAGGTCATAAGCTCCCGTGCAGACGGACATGACCATCTGTTTCTGGTCATGGCGCGCGCGCAGCCAATCGAGTTCCTGCTGGCTTGGGCTGAAGCGGGCTTGCCCGCCGACGAAGACGAGATCCGCCGGCGGGGCGGTGTCGAAAGTGTAGTCCGGAGTCACCACGAACCCCCCTTGGGATTTCGCGGGATCGAAGTTGTCGGAGCCGCCCAGGAGTTTCACGGGATCCAACTTGTCGGAGACGATGTATTCGACATAGGGCGAATCATTGGGTTGGCTGGGGAGCCGGACGAAGTTGAACACCTCCGCCGGCCCGGCGAAATCGATCAGGTCGGCGCCATCGGTGACCACGAATTCGACCACGATGGGTTTCTTGAGCGCGCTGTCCATGCTGTTCGCGACCTCGGCTGGCGCCTCTGCTGCCGAGGGCCCCGCCGATACCATGGCCGCGAGGGTTATCAGGGCGGATCGAAGAGGCGTATTCATGGGTCGCTCCCTCGGTGTTTAAGCCTGTGATTTCGCCGCCGTGTCGAACTTCGTCTCGTGGGTCAGGACGCACTTCCAGCTGCCGTCCTTCCAGACCAGCACGTCGGTCTGGCGCTCCATGATGTCGAAGGGCTTGCCCCTGAACATGCCGGAGATTTTCAGCTTGCTGGTCACCAGCGCCGTGTTGCCGTAGAGCCGCACCCGCGGGTCCACGAGCTCGAAGGTCTTGCGGGTCAGATAGCCCGACTTGATCCCGTCCGGGAACACGTTTTTCCCCTCGCCTATGCCGCCGCTGGTGGCCACCACGATCCAGTCGTCATCCAGCATGTTCTCGATGCCCGCGGAATCGTTGTTGCGCATCGCGGTGGCGAGCTGCTGGTCCGCTGCGAGCGCGCTCTCCGCGGTCGGCGCCGTCGCCGCATAGCCCGCTGTCGCGGCGGCGGGCATCGATGCCATCGCGGCCAGCAGGCCCAGCGCCGCATATCTCATCTGAAAAAACTGACTGAAATACATGGACTCTCTCCTGTGTTGGATGGCAACACACGCGCCAGACAACGGAGTGGCAGGTGCGGCCGACATGCTGATTTCAAGGCTTGGAAGCTTCAAAGCCGTAAGCCCTCTCTACCTTGGCTATCCGTAGCTGGTAGCACTCGTACCACTTCTTGCGACCCTGGTCCTGGGCTTCCAGGTGCTCCAGGTTCTGCTTCCAGGCCTTGATGGAGGCCTCGTCCTTCCAATAGGCCACGGTGATGCCGATGCCGTCTTCGCTCCGGGCGCTGTCCACGCCCAGGAACCCGGGCTGCTGCTGGGCCAGCTCCACCATGCGGTCGGACATCTTGCCGTAACCTTGGTCCCCCGCCGTCCGCTTCGAGGTGAAGATCACCGCATAGTAAGGCGGCTCGGGCGTCCGGCCGGCCCTCAAGGCGGGCAATTCCGAAGCTCTCACATCGATCTCAAGGTGGCCAACAGGCCCATCACCAGGGCCGCATATCTCATCTGAGAAAATTGACTGGGATACATGATCTCTCTCCTGGTGGGGGCGGTGCCACACACGCCAGGCAGTGGAGTGGCGCATGTGGCCATGACATGAGTTATGGCCAGCAGGAGTTTCTAAAGTTCCCTCGAGGCATTGTTGCTTGTTTGCCAAGCTGTCGATTCAAGCGACGAGCAACGAACTAAGTGGCTGGCGTGGTGCATTGGTCGGCGTGCGCGCGTTCGACCGCGCTCCGCAGGGCCGGATCACACTAAGACGAAGAGCCGACCCTGGCTAGGGTCGGGGGAGGGGATGGAGCCGCAGGAAGGCGGTGGTGGCGGTGCGGGCGCGGGCGGCGAGTTCGTGCTCAGCCGGTCGCTCGGCTGCCCCGAGCAAGCGGTCTATCATCAGGTATCCCCAGAGCAGGGCGTTGAACTCCTCGGCGAGGTCTTGGGCCTCACCCTCCAGCAGCTTGGATTCCAGCGCGCGGGTCATGAACTCTCGCATGGTCCCGCGTGCGGTCGCGATCCCGATGGACCTGAGTATCCGCGCCACCTCCGGGGCGTGGACCGCCTCGCCGATGGCGAGGCGGAATACCGCGACCACCGCCGGGTCACTGACTTCCCGGAGCTGCTGGGTGCCGATGGCGACCAGCACCTGCTCCAGGGTCTCCCGGTCCCGGGGCGTGGGGAGCTCAGGCGAGGCCTGGAGCCGCTTGGCGCGCTGGGTGATGCAGGCCTTGAGCATCTCCTCCTTGTTGCCGACCAGGGCATACAGCTCCCGCTTCGAGACCCGGGCGCGGGTGGCGATCTCTAACGTGCTGGTCACCGCGTACCCGTTCTCCTTGAAGGCCATGAACGCGGCATCCAGGATGCGCTCGCGCACCTCCTCTTCGTCGCCGCTGCGGTTCCGCCGGCTCGGCGCTTTCCGTTTGGTCATTGTCGCCCCTCTTGACATTCGGTACCAAATGGTACCACACTCTCATCCTACGGTGGTACCAAGTGGTACCGCAAACTAGAAGGAAGCCCATCATGGTCGCCACACCCCGAAGCGCCGCCTCGGCCAAGCCCGCGCCATCCGCGGACAGCGCCGGCGTCGCGGTCCATCTCAGCCAAGTCGCCAAGACCTACCGCGCCGGCACCATCGAAGTGCCCGCCCTCAAGGCCGTGAACCTGGAAGTGCCTTTCCACCGGTTCTCGACCCTCATCGGTGCCTCGGGCAGCGGTAAGAGTACGCTGCTGAACCTCATCGGCTGCATCGACACGCCCACCAGCGGCATCCTGGAGGTCTGCGGCGAAGACGTGACCCGGTTCGACGCGGACGAGATCGCGGATTTCCGCGCCAGGAACATCGGCTTCATCTTCCAGAACTTCAGCCTGGTGCCGGTACTCACCGCCTACGAGAACGTGGAATACCCCCTGTTGCTCGTGGGTGTCGACGCCGATGAACGCCGCCAGCGCGCCCTCGAGATGCTGGCGGCGGTGGGGCTCGCGGACCAGGCTGAGCAGCGCCCCAACGAGCTCTCCGGCGGCCAGAAGCAGCGGGTGGCCATCGCCCGTGCCCTGGTGAAGCGGCCGCAGATCGTGCTCGCTGACGAGCCCACGGCCAACCTGGACAGCGCCACCGGCGCCTCCATCCTCAAGCTCATGCGCCAGGTGCAGACCGAATCGCGCACCACCTTCATCTTCGCCAGCCACGATCCCCAGCTCATCTCCCACGCGGACGAGATCTTCACCATCCGCGACGGCGAGATCGTTGAGCACCGGACAGGAGCACTACAATGAGCTTTCTCTGGAAAATCATCTTCCGCAACATCTTGCGCAACCGCCGCCGTTCGTTGATGACGGGCTCGGCCGTGGCCGCGGGCGCCATGGCCATGCTCCTCTTCGGGGGCTACGTCGGCTACATCTTCGCCGGGCTCCAGACCGGCAGCGTGCAGCAGAACGGCCATCTCACGGTGTTCCACTCGGGCTACTTCCTGTTCGGGCCCGGCAACCCCGCGGGCTACGGCATCGACCACTATCAGGACGTGATGGGCATGATCGGGGAGGACCCGGTGCTTAAGCCCATGATCAACGTGCTGACGCCGACCCAGTCGCTGGTGGGTATCGCCGGCAATTTCTCCGGTTCCGTGGACGCCTCCAAGACTTTCCTGGGGGAGGGCTTCATCCCCTCGGACCGGGACCGCATGCGCCAGTGGGATGAGTTCCACACGGGCGCCACCAAGGCCCCCGAGCCCGGCATGAGCGACGCCGACACGAGCCGCGGGCTCGTGGGCTTTGGTCTTGCCCGGATGTTGGGGTTGTGCGGGCCCCTGAAGCTGGCGGGCTGCCCGCCCATGCCGGCGACCCAGGAGGCCGTTTCGAGCAACGCTGGATCGGCTGTCGATAAAGATCTCGTCAGCCTCGCCCAGCAGGACAAAGCGGGCACGGCGGCGGCTCAGGCCGAACCGCAGCTCGACCTCTTGGCGGCCACCGCCGGCGGCACGCCGAACGTCGTCAGCCTCTCGGTCGCCGGCGTCGAGCGCCAGGGCGTGCGCGAGCTCGACGACAACTTCATCGCCATGAACCTCGGGCTCGCCCAGCAGCTGGTCTACGGCCGCGGCGAGCACAAGGCCACGGGCATCGTGCTGCAGCTGAAGCGCAGCGAGGACATGCCGGCGGCCCGGGCGCGGCTCACCGAGCTCTTCAAGCAGCACGGCCTCGACCTCGAGATCAAGGATTTCGCCGACCTCAACCCCTTCTACGGCCAGGTGGTGGCGATGTTCAGCGGCATCTTCCTGTTCATCGCCATGGTGATGGGCATGATCGTGCTGTTCGCCGTGGTGAACACCATGACCATGAACGTCATGGAGCGCACCAACGAGATCGGCACCACCCGCGCCATGGGCG
>DASSIS010000080.1:0-9093 GCA_035691665.1 Gammaproteobacteria bacterium
CGGTGGGCGCCGTACCGTCGTCGTCGGTGTCGTTGCGGAAATCGAAATAGGTGACGCCGACGGTGCCGTCCTTCAGCACCGCGACGCTGGGCGTGAAGGCGGGTGCCGAGGTCGCGGAGTTCACCTCCACCGGGGACGACCAGGTCTGCCCGCCGTCGCTGGAACGGGAGAAGGCGATGCCGTCGTGGCCGCCGTTGCTGAAGCGTCCGTCCTGCCACACCACCACCACACCTCCGCCCGGGGCCGCGGCGCCCTGGGGCAGCCCCGAGCCGGCGCGCACCGCGGCGCCCGTGAACGGCACGCTGGTGCCCACCGAGAGGTTGTTGGCCACGGTGATGGGCGCGGACCAGGTGGCGCCGTGGTCGGTGGAGCGGATGACGCGTACGATGCCGGCGGCGCTGTTGCCGGAGGTGCCGTCGATCTCCTCGAAGAGATCCACGACGCTGCCGTCGGTGAGGCCGATGACCTCGTTGCCGATGGTCTGGTTGTCGGTGCCGGGATCGTAGATGGCGCGTGCCGCTTCCCAGGTGCTGCCGCCGTCGGTGGTGCGTGAGAAATACGTGGGGCCCCGGTCCGCGGTGTCGAGGCGGTCCCACACCGCGTAGGCGTAGTGGGAGTCGTTGGGGTCGGCGGTGATGCTCTCCTTGTCGTTGAAGGCGTTGGCACCGTCGACGATGAGCGCCGTGGGCGCACCCCAGGTGGCGCCGCCGTCCGCGGAACGGGTGACGAGCACGCCGCCGCTGGAGCCTGCCGCCAGAGTGTCGCCGGTGAAGGAGATGGAGATGATGTAGGCGGCACCGTCCGGCGAGAAACTCACCCAGGGATCGGAGGCGCGTGCGTAGTCGGCACCGTTGCTGCCGTTGCCGCCGCCGCAGATGGAGAGCGCCAGGGGCTGCTCGTTCCAGGTCTTGCCGCTGTCCAGGGAATAAGCGGCCACCAGGCCGTGGGCACCGCCGTCGGACCAGCGGTCCTGCTGCCAGACGCCGATGAGGTTGGCGGGGTTCGTGGGGTTCACCGCCTCGTAGGGTTCCACCTCCGCATCCTGGTAAGAGACGCTGCCGGGCAAGGCACCGCCGCAATTGGCGGCATAGGGCGAGGCCCCCGACACCCGCACCAGGGGGGCGGAGGGCTGGGTCAGGTCGGTGGGGGAAGACGGGGAGGAAGAACCGCCGCCGCAGCCGGCGAAGCCCGTGATGAGGCCGATGACGGCGAGGTCATAGAAGTGCCCTCTCATTCCTGCATCCCTTTCCGATCGCCCATGAAAACAATGTATAGCACTTCTCGGAAAGACCGTCAGCCGCAGGATCTTATTCACAGCTGATTACCGGAGCCCCAAATGGACAGCGGGCCTTTTGGGCCCGCTGTCCATACCGTCTTGGGCTACGGTCTCACCAGATCACGCAGCGATCCGCCTTGACCATGGGGCTGCCGTCCTTCGCGCCCCAGGTCTGCTGGAACTGCGGCATGTTGGCCATGGTGTAGTTGACCCGGGCCACGCCCGGCGGATGCGGGTCGATGGTCGCGAGCCGCCGCGACTCCTCGGGGCGGATGTTCATGGCCCAGACATGGGCCGCGCCCAGGAAGAACTGCTGGTCCGGGGTCAGGCCGTCGATGGTCTTGGCGGTCTTGGCGTATTTCGAGGCATGGAAGGCCCGCCAAGCGAGCGTCAGGCCGCCCAGGTCCGCGGTGGCCTCGCCGGTGACGAGGTGCCCTTGCACATGCATGCCGCCGTCCACGGTGTAGGTGGACATGTAGTCGGAGATGCAGTCGGTGGCCTTGTGGAACTTCGCCAGGTCGTCCGCCGTCCACCAGTTCTTGAGGTTGCCGTGCCCGTCGAAGCGCGCGCCCTGGTCATCGAAGCCATGGGTCATCTCATGGCCCATGACGAAGCCGATGGCGCCGTAGTTGACGGCCATGGGTGCCTTCGGGTCGAAGAACGGCGGCTGCAGGATGCCGGCGGGGAAGTTGATGTTGTTCTGCGGCGGGTAGTAATAGGCGTTCACCGTGGGCGGCGTCTGCAGCCAGTCGCTCAAGTCCACCGGTTTGCCGATCTTGGAGAGGTCGCGCTTCGATTCGAACTCGTTGGCGCGCATCACGTTCTGCGCATAGCTGTCGCGCTGGATGTCGAGAGCGGAGTAGTCGCGCCACTTGTCAGGGTAGCCGATGCGCTCATCCATCTGGCCGAGCTTGACGATGGCGGCCTTGCGGGTCTCGGGCGACATCCAGGCGAGGGTCTCGAGGTCCGTGTGCAGGGCGCCGCGGATACCGTCCAGGATCTGCTTCACCGCCGCCTTGGAGGAAGGCGGGAACACTTTCTCGACATAAGCCTTGCCCAGGGCGAAGCCCATGTCGCTGTCCTCTTCGGCGATCACGCGCTGCCAGCGGGGCTTGAGCTGCTGGGCACCGGTGAGCGAGGACTGCATCTTGAAATCCTCGTCCACGAAGGCCTTGCCCAGGAAGGGGGAGAAAGCCTGGGCCGTGTGCCAGCGCAGGTAGGTCTTCCAGTCGTCCAGCGGGACCTTGGTCAGGTCGCCGTCCAGGGACTTGAAGAAATCCGGCACGGACATGTTGATGCTCGTGATCTCCGGGTGGCCCACGGTGGCGAAGTAGTCCGGCCAGGAGAAGTCCGGAGTGAGCGCGGCGAGTTCCGCGCGCGTCATGGGGTGGTAGATCTTGTCGGGGTCGCGGCGTTCCACCCGCGAGAGAGACGCCTTGGCGAGATCCGTCTCGATGCCCATGACTGTCTTGGCTTCCGCGTCCGCCTTGTCGGCCGGGTCGCCCAGAAGCTGCAGCGTCCTGGAGACATGCGCCATATAGTCGTCGCGGTTCTTCTGGAACTTGTCGGCCACGCTCTTGCAGCTGTCATAGGTCGCCTGAGCCGCTGCGGCGGTGGCGGAGGAGGGCGCGGCGCCTGAGGGGGGCGGCGTGCACTGGTCCACGGTCTTGAGGTAGTAGTCGCGGTCCGGGAGACCCAAGCCTCCCTGGGCGGCGAAACCGATGACCTTGGTGCTGTCCTTGAAGTCCTGGGCGGAACCGAAGCCGAACATGGCGTTGACGCCGATCATCTGCAGGTGCGCCACTTCGGCCTGCAGGCTTGCCTGGTCATGGATCGCGGCGATGGCGTCCAACTCGAACTGGAGCGGCTTGATGCCGGCGGCCTCGATGCCCGATTCGTCCATGCCGGTGGCGTAGAAGTCACCGAGCTTCTGGGCCAAGCTACCGTGCTTATTCTTCGCCTTGGCGTCCTGCTCCAGGATGTCCTTTAGAACCTTCTGGTTGTCGATCAGCAGGATGTTGAAGGTGCCCCATCGGGACTGGTCGGCGGGGATGGGATTGGCTTTCTGCCAACCGCCGTTGGCGTAGGCGAAGAAGTTCTGGGTGGGGTCGACGCTCTTGTCGAGCCAGTCCATGTGCAGGCCTTCGTCGCTGGCAGCGTAAGCACTCAGCGAGACGGCACAGAACACCCCGAGAAACAGCGATCTACGAAGCATGGTGCCTCCTGACGGGTCGTTCGAATGTGTTATGGAGGGGACAGAACCCCACGCGGCGGGTGAAGCCGGCAAGGGATGATACTATCCCGGCGCACCGGGCGTGCGATGCCGCGCGGCCGCGCGTGGTTCCCGTTCCTGTGAAGGCCTTCATCAGGAGATGGATATGACCCGGTACTTCCCCTTTCCCCTGACCCTCCTGGCCGTCACCATGGCCTTGCCGGTGCACGCCGCGGACATCCGGCTGGACGTGGATCTGACCGGCTCCGCCCGGCAACTGTTCCACGGCCATGAGATTATCCCAGTGCAGCCTGGGCCCCTGACCCTCTATTACCCCAAATGGATACCCGGCGAGCACTCGCCGAGCGGGCCCCTGGAGAACCTGGCCGGCTTGAAGCTCAGTACCGGTGGCAAGGTGCTGAGCTGGCGCCGCGACCCGATGGACATGTATGCCATCCACCTGGAAGTCCCTCAAGGCGCGAGCAGCCTCGAAGCGGACTTCGATTTCCTCTCGCCGGACAAGGGCGGCGAGTTCGGCCAGAGCGTATCGGCGACCACCGACATCGTGGACCTGGAATGGAACCAGGTGCTCCTGTACCCGGCCGGCCGGCCATCTCGGGAGATTGGCTTCGAGCCCAGCGTGAAGCTGCCCGCAGGCTGGCAGTTCGGTACGGCGCTCGAGACCACTTCCAGCAGCGGGCAGGTGACGCGCTTCAAGCCGGTGACCCTCAACAACCTGGTGGATTCGCCCTTGATCGCGGGCCGTTATTTCAGCCGCCTGGATCTCGCCCCCGGCGACCCGGTGCCGGTGCATCTCGACGTGGTGGGCGACACGCCGGAGGACCTCGTGGTCAGCCTCCAGGAGCTCGCGGGCTTGCGCAACCTGGTGCAGCAGGCCTATCTCTTGTTCGGTGGCCATCATTACGGACACTACGACTTCCTGTTCACGCTCTCCTCCAACACCGGGCACTTCGGCCTGGAACACCACCAGTCCAGCGACGACCGCATCTTCCCGGATTACTTCACGGACCCCGCCGCGCAGCTGGCCGGCGCCCACCTCCTGCCCCACGAGTACGTGCATTCCTGGAACGGCAAATTCCGCCGTCCGGCCGGGCTCTGGACCTCGGATTTCAATACCACACCCATGCAGGGGGACCTGCTCTGGGTCTACGAGGGCCTGACGGAATACCTGGGCGACGTGCTCACCGCCCGCAGCGGGATGCTCACGGCGGAACAGTACCGGGATACGCTCGCGGCCAGCGCCGCCAACATGGATCACCGCCCCGGCCGGGAGTGGCGGCCGCTGCAGGACACCACCGACGAGGCCCAGATCCTCTACTACGCCCCGCGCGAGTGGCAGAACTGGCGGCGGGTGCAGGACTTCTATTCGGAAGGCGAACTCGTCTGGCTGGACGTAGACACCAAGATCCGCGAACTCTCAGGCGGCAAGCGCACCCTGGACGACTTCACTCATCTCTTCTATGGCGTGGACAACGGCAGCTACGTCACCAAGACCTATACCTTCGACGACCTGGTGGCGGCCCTGAAGCAGGTGCAGGACTACGATTGGGCGGGCTTCCTGCACGCGCGCCTGGATGAGACCGCCGCCCATGCACCCCTGGACGGGATCACCCGGGGCGGCTATGAGCTCGCCTACACCGATACGCCCACCGAGTTCTTCAAGGACATGCAGAAGGTGCGCAAGACCGTGAACCTGATGTATTCCATCGGGTTATCGCTCTCGGGCGAGGAGGAGCATCACGGGCTGATCGAGGACGTGCTCTGGGACGGCCCTGCCTACAAAGCGGGCCTCGGACCCGGCATGAAGCTCGTGGCGGTGAACGGCCGCGCCTTGGACGCGGATCCCAAGGTGCTAGAGGATGCGATCCAGGCAGCCAAGGACGCGAAGGCGCCGATCGAGCTCCTGGTGCGGGACCAGGATCGGTACGCTACTTATTCAGTGGATTATCACGGTGGGCTCAGGTACCCGGTGCTGAAGCCGCTGCCGGGGGCTGTCCACACCTTGGACGCCATCACCGCACCGCGGCATTGAGACGTGCTCCGGGCGATGCGGCCCCGGCCGGGGCCGCATCCCTCAGGGTTTCTCCCCGCGCCCGTTGCGCAGGCTCAAGCTCAGGAGCCGCTCGGCGAGGCGATCGCTCTCATAGTTGGCGAGCATGGCCTTCACCACGTCGTAGCGGGTGATCATCCCCAAGAGGCGCATGTCCCCGTCGCCCGCCACCACCGGCAAGCGGTCCAGGTCATTCAGGGTCATCTGGGCCGCCGCTTCCCGACAGGTATCTCCTGGGCTGCACACGGCCGGTTTTCCTTGCCTGACGCACTCCCGCAGGGGGCGATCGGCGCCGGCATCGCAATAGCACTGGATCTCGGCGCGGGTCACTACCGCCAGCAGCTGAGCCTCGGCGTCGGTGACGGGATAGGCGCGGAAGCGCTGGGTGGCGAGGTCGAAATACTGGTCCCGTGCCTCGGCCGCGGTCATGTCCGCGGGGATGCCCACCACCTCGCGCGTCATGATCTCCTGTACGTACAAGGCGCCCAGGGGGTCCACCGAGTATTCACGGAACACGTGCAGGCCGCGCCGCGCCACTTTCTCGGTGAGGATGGAGCGTTTCATGGCGATGACGCTGAAGGCGTGGGCGATGATGCAGGCGATGAGCAGCGGCTTCAGGCACTCGATGTCGTGGGTCAGCTCCAGGGTGAACACGATCGCGGTGATCGGCGAGCGCATGGTGCCGGCGACGATGGCGCCCATGCTCACCATGGGCCAAATGAGCGGGCTCGCGCCGGGGAGGAAGGTGCCTTCCATCACGCCGAGCCCCGCGCCCATGATGAGCAGCGGCGCGAGGACGCCGCCGGAGGTCCCCGAACCGAGCGAGATCGCCCAGATGACGAGTTTGACGGAGAGCAGCGCCAGGGCCGTGATGACGAAGTAGTGGCCATTCAGGAGCGCATCGATGACGTCGTAGCCCACACCCAGGGCATGGGGCTGGTAGTAACCGCCTATGCTCACGGCGATGCCGCCCAGGGCCGGCCACCACATCCAGTGGATCGGGAGTTTGCGGAACAGGTCTTCGCAGGCGTAAACGGACAAGGTGAGTAGCGCTGAGAACATCGCCGCGAGCAGCCCGCAGGCCGCCGCCGAGAGCAGACCCAGGTCATCGATGTGCAACCCCGGCGGCACCGGGAACAAGGCACCGTCGCCCAGCAGATAAGGCCTGAGCGCGGCCGCCACCGCCGAAGCCAGGGCCACGGGGATGAGGCTGCGGGGCTTGAGCTCGAAGAGCAGTAACTCCACCGAGAGCAGGGTGGCGGCGATGGGAGTGTTGAAGGTGGCGGCCATGCCTGCCGCGGCGCCGGCCACGAGCAGGGTGCGGCGCTCGTTGGCGGTGAGGGTGAACACCATGGCGACGATGGAGCCCAAGGCGCCGCCGGTCATGATGATGGGTCCCTCGGCGCCGAACGGGCCGCCGGAGCCGATGACGATGGCGGAGGAGAGCGGTTTCAGCACCGCGATCTTGGGCTGCATGATGCTCTTGCCGAAGAGGATCGCCTCCAGCGCCTCGGGGATACCGTGACCGCGGATGCGTTCCGAGCCGAAGCGCGCCATGCAGCCTACGATGAGGCCGCCGATCACCGGTGCCGAGAGCGCCAGCCAGCCGAGGTGGCTCCCGGCCGGCGAGGCGAAGCCCCAGGCGAAGCGCTGGTAGTAGAAGAGGTTGGTGAACAGCCCGATGAGGTGGAAGAGGACCCAAGCCACCACCGCACCGAGCACGCCGACACCGACGGCGATGCTGGAGACCAGCAGCATCCGTGGATTGGCGGCGAAGTCGCCCTTCACGCTAGCGGTCATGATGTGGCGCCCTTTCCGGTCTTCCGCCCCGGGGCCGGCGGTGATGCGCCGTTCTTGAGAGGCGGCGCTTCAGTTCAGCATAGCTTAAGCCGGCAGGGTATAGGTCAATTTACGTCGTCTTTGCTACGTGAACGGCCCAGCCAGCCGGTCTCCACCACCGATTCCTCTGTGAGCCGGCGCTGCCGGGCCTCCAGGATCGGGGTGCGGCCGAGATAGCCCAAGAGCTTGCCGGGGTCGCTGCTATCCACCACCGGGAGGCGGCCGATACCGTGGTGCAGCATCTTCTCCGCCGCGTCGTGCAAGGTCTCGTCCACATAGGCGACCACGAGCTTGCGGCTGCCCACCTTGAGCAGAGGGGTGGCGGGATCCTGTTCGTTCTCTAGGGCCCGGAAGATGTCGCCACGGGTCACGATGCCGGCGAGGGTACCCTGGGCATCCATCAGGCCGTAGGCGTTGTGCTGCGCTACGCTGCGGTCGTGGTTCGCGATGCGTGCGGTCAGTTCGCCGAGCGGCATGTCGCCGGGCAGCACGGGCGGTTTCTTGTCCATGACTTCGCCCACCTTCACCTGGTGCAGCACGTCCACTTCGTACTCCAGGTGCACCTTGAGACCGCGGCGCGCGAGCTTCTCGGTCATGATGGATTCCTTGAGGAACAGCTGGGCGATGGCGTTGGCGATGACACAGACCAGCATCAAGGGCAGCACGGCGTTGTAGTTGCGGGTGATCTCGAAGGCGAAGATGATGAAGGCGAAGGTGGCGCGTGAGGCGGCCGCGAACACCGCGGCCATGCCGGTGAGGGCGTAGGCGCTGGGATCGAGGTGGGCACCCGGCACGAAGTGGTTCACCAGGATGGCATACACGGCGCCGAGCGCCGCCCCGCCCGTGAACATGGGCGCGAGCAGGCCGCCCGAGGTCCCGGAGCCCAGGGAGATGAGCAGGGCCACGCTCTTGAACACCAGGATCACCACCAGCAACCCCAGAGATAGGTTGTTGTTGAGGATGTCCGAGAGGGTGCCGTAGCCCACGCCCAGGACCCGGGGCACGAAGTAGCCGATGACGCCGAGGCCGACGGCGCCGATGGCGGGCCACCAGAGTTCGTCGATGGGCAGCTTCTCGAACTGGTCCTCGATCCAATAGAGCGAGCGGCTCATGACCACGGCCATGAGGCCGCAGAGCACGCCCAGCAGCAGATAGAAGGGCAGGCCGCGGGCGATGTCGAAATGAGAAGCGCCCACCGTGAACATCGGACCGGGGCCGATCAGCACCACGTGCACGGTGGTGGCGATGGTGGTGGCGATGACGAGCGGGATGAAGGACCGGGAGCGGAACTCGAACAGCAGCAGTTCGATGGCGAAGATCACGCCGGCGATGGGGGTGCTGAAGGTGGCGGCCATGCCGGCGGCCGCGCCGCAGCCGAGCAGCACTTTGCGCTCGGCGGCGGTCATGTGCAGGACCTGGCCGAAGATGGAGCCGAGCGCGCCGCCCGTCTGGATGATGGGGCCTTCGGCGCCGAACGGACCACCGGTGCCGATGGCGATGGCGGCGGAGATAGGCTTCAAGATCGCAACCCGTGGCGCGATGCGGCTCTTGTTCACGATGATGGCTTCGATGGCCTCGGGGATGCCGTGGCCGCGGATCTTGGAAGAACCGTATTTCGCCATGATCCCGACGACCAGGCCGCCCAACGCCGGCACCACGATGATCCATAGCCCCAACGGGTTCGCCGTGATGTTC
>DASSIS010000081.1:0-15098 GCA_035691665.1 Gammaproteobacteria bacterium
GTCATGCGGCTGATGAAGCCCGGGTTCAGGGCGCGGGCATCCGCTTCCATCAGGCCCTGGGCCGTGGCGATGCCCGCCGCCTTCAGCTTCTCGAAGCCCTTGCCCGACACCAGCGGGTTGGGGTCGGTCATGGCCGCCACCACCCGCTTCACGCCGGCGGCGATCACCGCCTCCGCGCAGGGCGCTGTCTTGCCCTGGTGGGAACAGGGTTCCAGGGTCACATAGAGGTCCGCGCCCTTCGCATTGGCACCGGCCTCCTTCATGGCCAGCACTTCCGCATGGGCCTCGCCGGCCCTGGCGTGGAAACCCCGGCCCACGACCTTGCCGTCCTTCACCACTACGGCGCCGACGCGCGGGTTGGGGTCGGTGGTATAGAGCCCGAGTTCGGCGAGGCGCAGGGCTTCGGCCATGTAACCGTGGTCAGCGGCGTTGAATTCGCTCATGGCTTATTTCTTCTTGCTCTCGTCTTCGGGCAGCAGCGGCATCTGTTCGCGTTTCATGGCCTCCCGGGCCGATTCGTCCTGCAGACGCTCGATCTCCTCCCGGAACTCGTTCACGTCCTGGAAGCGCCGGTACACGGAGGCGAAGCGCACGTAGGCCACCTCGTCCAGGCCCCTCAGCTCCTCCATCACCCAGTCGCCCAGCTCCCGGGAGCGGATCTCGCGCTCGCCGGTCACCTGCAGCTTGTGCACGATGCGCGCCAGGGCCGCCTCCATGGCCTCGGTGCTCACCGGCCGCTTCTCCAGCGCGCGGGTCATGCCCATGCGCAGCTTGTGCTCGTCGTAGGGCTCGCGGCTGCCGTCGGTCTTCACGATGCGCGGCATCACGAGCTCCGCACTCTCGAAGGTGGTGAAGCGCTCGCCGCACTTCTCGCACTCCCGGCGGCGGCGCACCTGCTGCCCCTCGCCCGACAGGCGGGAATCTATAACCTTCGTGTCTTCATGGTTACAGAACGGGCAATGCATGGATCAGAACTTCACGCTGCCGCCGTAGACCGGGAACTTCTTGCACAGCGCCAGCACTTTCTGCTTGGTGTCGGCGACGACCTTCTCGTCGCCCATGTGGTCCAGGATGTCGGCGATCCAGCCGGACAGCTCCCGGAACTCCGCTTCCTTGAAGCCGCGGGTGGTGGAGGCGGGCGACCCTAAGCGCAGGCCGGAGGTGACCATGGGCGGGCGCGGGTCGTTCGGCACCGCGTTCTTGTTCACGGTGATGTTGGCCGCGTGCAGGGCCGCGTCCGCGTCCTTGCCGGTGATGTCCTTAGCGACAAGGTCCAGCAGGAACAGGTGGTTGTCGGTGCCGCCGGACACCACGTCATAGCCGCGCTTGATGAGCGCGTCCGCCATGGCGCGGGAGTTGTCCAGCACCTGCTTCTGGTAGGTCTTGAACTCCGGCTGCAGGGCCTCGAGGAAAGCCACCGCCTTGGCGGCGATCACGTGCATCAGCGGGCCGCCCTGGGTGCCCGGGAACACCATGGAGTTGAGCTTCTTTTCTATTTCTTCGTTGGCCCGCGCCAGGATGAGCCCGCCGCGCGGACCGCGCAGGGTCTTGTGGGTGGTGGTGGTGGTCACGTCCGCGATCTGCACCGGGTCCGGATAGAGGCCCGCCGCCACGAGTCCCGCCACATGGGCCATGTCCACGAAGAGATAGGCACCCACGGCATCCGCGATGTCCCGGAACTTCTGCCAGTCGATGCGTCTCGAATAGGCGGAGAACCCCGCCACAATCATCTTCGGCTTGTGTTCCTCAGCGAGCTTGCGCACCTGGTCATAGTCGATCTCGCCGGTCTTGGTGTCGATGCCGTACTGGAAGGCGTTGAAGAACTTGCCCGAGAGGTTCACCTTCGCGCCGTGGGTGAGGTGGCCGCCGTGGGCCAGGCTCATGCCCAGGATGGTGTCTCCGGCCTTGAGCAACGCAAAGTACACCGCCGCGTTGGCCTGGGAACCGGAATGGGGCTGCACGTTGGCGTAGGCGGCGCCGAAGAGTTTCTTGGCGCGCTCGATGGCGAGCCGCTCGGCCACGTCCACGTACTCGCAGCCGCCATAGTAACGCTTGCCCGGATAGCCTTCCGCGTACTTGTTGGTCAGCACCGAACCCTGGGCCGCCAGCACCCGGGGGCTGACGTAGTTCTCGGAGGCGATCAGCTCGATGTTCTCCTCCTGGCGGCGGAGCTCTGAGCGCATGGCATCGTTGAGTTCATTGTCGAACCCGGCAATCTGCATGTCGGCGGTGAACATTTAGGACCGGCTCCGCGGAGGGATTGTTTTGGGGCCGACGTATTTTACCGCAGCCCGCCTGCTCAAGTGGCTAAAAAAGCCTCAACTACCCCGTTCCAGCCCAAAGCAATATTCGTCCGGTTATAGCCACCCCCGCCCATCCCAACGATGCGGCCGCTGCAATGTTCCTCGGCCAGAGCCGCGAGCCGCGCCGCCGCATACGCGTGGGCCGCGGGGGAGTAGCGCAGGTGGGTGATGGGATCGCCGGCGATGCTGTCGGCGCCGCACTGGAACAGGATGAACTCCGGCTTCCCGGCTTCGAGGTAGTCCTCCACCTGCCGCCAGGCGCGGTGGAACTCCGCGTCGCCCGCCCCGGGCAGCAAGGGGATGTTGAGCTTGGTGCCCTCGGCCGCCCCGCTGCCGGTCTCGGCGGCGAAGCCCGTGCCGGGATAGAGGAAGCGTCCGTCCTCGTGCAGGTCGGCGAACAGGAAGTCCGGATCGCTCTCGAAGCTATAGAACACCCCGTCGCCGTGGTGCGCGTCGATGTCTACATAAGCGATGCGCTTCAGGCCGTGCTGGCGACGCAGGAACTCCACCGCCACGCCGATGTCGTCCAGCACACAGAAACCGGCGGCATGGGCCCGCGCCGCATGGTGCAGGCCGGCGATGGGCACGAAGGCGCGGCGCCACTCGCCCTGCATCACCCCGTCCACGGCGTTGAGCGTGGCGCCCACCACCTCGCAGGCCGCCTCGTAGATGCCCTGCTGCGCCGGCGTGTCGCCCTCGTCGAGATAACCGTCGCCCCGGTGGCTCGCCTCTTCCGCGAAGCCCAGGAAGTCACGGGAATGAAACATTTCGAGATGTTTGCGCTGCGCCGCCTGGACCGGGATGGCGTGCACGCGCTTGTCGAGGCCGCGCGCCACGCTCTCGCGCCAGAAGGCGCTGAAGCGGTCGTGGCCGAAGGGGTGCCCCTCGCCGAAGCCGTAGTGGGCCTGCGCCGGGTCCTGGCACACGCCCACCTTGAGCAGCTTGTCCGGCATGGCCTCTCCTGAAATGCTTCCGGTGATATTATGGCAGTCCGCGCCTCACCTGGCTCGACCCCCCGATGACCGAAAGACCGGACACACTGTTGGTGGTGGGATGGCGCGAGTGGGTGGCGCTGCCGGAGCTCGGCATCCGCCGCATCAAGGCCAAGATCGACACGGGCGCGCGCACCTCCTCGCTGCACGCCTTCGCCCTGGAAGTCTTCACCGAAGACGGCGTGCGCCGCATCCGCTTCGGCCTGCATCCGCGCCAGCACCGCACCGAGCCGGCGCGCTACTTCACGGCGGACCTCCTGGAGGAGAGCCGCTGGGTGACGGATTCCGGCGGCCACCGCGAGCAGCGGCCGGTGATCCTCACCACGGTGACCGTGGGCAAGGAGACCTGGCCCATCGAGCTCACGCTCACGGACCGGGACACCATGCGCTTCCGCCTGCTGCTGGGGCGCACCGCGCTGGAGGACCGCGTCACGGTGGACCCGGCCGCCTCCTACGTGAACGGTTTGAGACGCCGCAAGAAGAAGGTGCGATCGAAAAACCTGGAAGCACGCGAGCAGCCATGATTAGAAGAAAAAGACTCAAGATCGCCATCCTGTCACGCAACACGCGTCTCTACTCCACCAAGCGCCTGGTGGAGGCCGGCATCGCGCGCAAGCACGACATGTACGTCATCGACCCGTTGCGCTGCTACATGAACATCGCCACGGACAACCCCGAGATCCACTTCAAGGGCAACCAGCTCGAGGGCTTCGACGCCATCATCCCGCGCATCGGCGCGTCGGTGACCTTCTACGCCACCGCCATGCTGCGCCAGTTCGAGATGACGGGCGTGTTCACCCTCAATGACTCCGACTCCATCATGCGCGCCCGCGACAAGCTGCGTTCCCTCCAGCTCCTCTCCCGCGAGGGCATCGGCATGCCGGTGACGGGCTTCGCCCACTCCCCGGACGACACCGAGGACCTCATGGCGCTGGTGGGCGACGCGCCCGTGATCATCAAGCTCACCGAGGGTTCCCAGGGCCAGGGCGTGGTGCTGGCCGAGACCCGCCAGGCGGCGGAGAGCGTCATCGACGCCTTCCGCGGCCTCGACGCCCACTTCCTGGTGCAGGAGTTCGTCAAGGAGGCGCGCGGGGCCGACCTCCGCTGCTTCGTGGTGGGCGGGAAGGTGGTGGCGGCCATGAAACGCCAAGCCAAGCGCGGCGAGTTCCGCGCCAACCTGCACCGCGGCGGCAGCGCCGAGGCGGTGGACATCACCGGCAAGGAACGGGACATGGCGCTGAAGGCGGCCGAGATCATCGGCCTCAACGTCGCCGGCGTGGACATCATCCGCGGGGCCGATGGCCCCATGGTGCTGGAGGTGAACTCGTCGCCGGGCCTCGAAGGCATCGAGGCGGCCACCAAGCGGGACATCGCCGGGGACATCATCAAGTTCATCGAGAAGAAGGCCCACAAGCACAACGGGCGCTGACCCGCGCCAGCCGTCGCCCGCGACGCAACCGACTTCCCTGTCGAAATCGTTTCCGCTGCCTCTGGGCGGCGGGGTTGTTCAAGAGGGCGGCTTCCGCGCCGCAGACGGGTCCCTTTTCTTTGCACGCCCAAAGAAAAGGGACGAAAAGAAAGGGCGCCCCCGGATACCGGCCCGGGAGACAGGGCTCCGCTGCGCGCTTCGCTCGCGGCGGAGTTGTGCTCACGGGGCATCCTGCCCCGGTCGCACAAGCTCGCCATCCTGGCTTCGCCCCCTAACGGGGCTATACCTTGCTCGCTCCAGTGCTCGCCGGTATCCAAGGGGGTGGGAAGAACTCACTCTCAACTCTCCGTCTTCTCTCCCCACCCGTAGCGCGAGCCGAGCATCGCAGCGAGCAAAGGCAGCCCGCAGGGGTGCGGCCCAGGGAGGGCCGCACCCGCGCGAAGGGACAGGGATGTCCCGTGAGCGCGGCTCTGCAGCGAGCGAGAAGCGCAGGGGAGGCGCGGTTTCCGCGCCCCGCGCTCCGGGGGAATGGTTTTGGGCACTTTTGCCGAAACAAAAGTGCCCCGCTGCCCGGAGGCAGCGGAACGGATTTAGGCAGGGATGCCGTCTACGATTTGTCCTATGCTCTGACCGGGGCCAAGCGCCCCGCTTCTCTATATAATCAGCGTCCATTTCTCAACGCCCAACCCATAGCCCATGGCCCAATATATCTACACCATGCACCGGGTCGCCAAGGTGGTGCCCCCGAAGCGCGAGATCCTGCGCAACATCTCCCTGTCCTTCTTCCCGGGCGCCAAGATCGGCGTGCTGGGCCTGAACGGCTCGGGTAAGTCCACCCTGCTCCGCATCATGGCCGGCGTGGACACCGAGATCAACGGCGAGGCCCATGCGCTCGCCGGCACCAAGATCGGCTACCTGCCCCAGGAACCGCAGCTCGACCCCGCCAAGGACGTGCGCGGCAACGTCGAGGGCGGCCTCACGGAGATCGTGGAGGCCAAGGCCAAGCTCGAGGCGGTTTATGCCGCCTACGCCGAGCCGGACGCGGACTTCGACAAGCTCGCCGCCGAACAGGCGCGCCTCGAGAACGTGCTGCAGGCCGCCGGCGCCACCAACCTCGACCACGTGCTGGACGTGGCGGCCGAGGCCCTGCGCCTCCCCCCCTGGGATGCGGACGTGACCAAGCTCTCCGGCGGCGAGCGCCGCCGCGTGGCTCTCTGCCGCCTGCTGCTCTCCAAGCCCGACATGCTGCTCCTGGACGAGCCCACCAACCACCTGGACGCCGAGTCCGTGGCCTGGCTGGAGCGCTTCCTGCAGGAATACCCCGGCACCGTGGTGGCCGTGACCCACGACCGCTACTTCCTGGACAACGTGGCCGGCTGGATCCTGGAGCTGGACCGCGGACACGGCATCCCCTGGCAGGGCAATTACTCCTCCTGGCTGGAGCAGAAGGAGAAGCGCCTCGAGATCGAGGAGAAGCAGGAGACCGCCCATATCAAGGCCATGAAGGCCGAGCTCGAGTGGGTGCGCACCAACCCCAAGGGCCGTCACGCCAAGAGCAAGGCGCGCATCGCCAAGTTCGAGGAACTTTCCTCCCAGGAATTCCAGAAACGTAACGAGACCCAGGAGCTCTACATCCCGCCGGGTCCGCGCCTGGGCGAGCTGGTGGTGGAAGCCAAGGGCGTGCGCAAATCCTTCGGTGACCGGCTGCTGTTCGACGGCCTGGACTTCAACCTGCCCCAGGGCGGCATCGTCGGCGTCATCGGTCCCAACGGCGCCGGCAAGACCACCCTGTTCCGCATGATGGCAGGCAAGGAGCAGGCGGATTCGGGCGAGCTGCGCATCGGCCCGAGCGTGAAGATCGCCTATGTGGACCAGAGCCGCGACACGCTGCGGGACGACAAGACCGTGTGGGAGGAGATCAGCGACGGACAGGACCTGATCACCGTCGGCACCTACAGCACCCCCTCCCGTGCCTACGTGGGCCGCTTCAACTTCCGGGGCACCGACCAGCAGAAGCAGGTGGGCCAACTCTCCGGCGGTGAGCGCAACCGCGTGCACCTGGCCAAGGTGCTGAAGGCCGGCGGCAACGTGCTGATGCTGGACGAGCCCACCAACGACTTGGACGTGGAGACCCTGCGGGCGCTGGAGGAAGCGGTGCTGGCCTTCCCGGGCTGCGCCGTGATCATCTCCCACGACCGCTGGTTCCTGGACCGGGTGGCCACCCACATCCTCGCCTTCGAGGGCGACAGCAAGGTGGTATGGTTCGAAGGCAACTACGCGGACTACGAGGCAGACCGCAAGCGCCGCCTGGGCGCGGATGCCGACCAACCTCATCGCATCAAGTATCGGCGCCTGAAGGATTGAACGACGCCATGTGCCCGACAATGCCTCACTGACGAGGGCGGTGACATCCGCCCGGGGAGTTATCCATGAACACCTTGATAACGGTCGCGATACTCGCCTTCGTCGTGCTTTCAGGCTTCAGGATCGCCCAGGAATACCAGCGCGGAGTGGTCTTCCGGCTGGGGCGCTACACCGGTCTGCGTGGGCCGGGTTTGTACTGGATCATCCCGCTCGGCATCGAGCGCTCCATGACCATCGACATCCGCACCCGCACGGTCTCCGCCGAGCAACAGGAGACCATCACCCGCGACAGCGTGACCATCAAGGTCAACGCCGTGCTCTGGTACCGGATCGTCGATGCGGCGAAAGCCGTGATCGAAGTGGAAGATGCGCCCGGCGCCGTCTATCAGGCGGCGCTCACCGGCCTGCGCAACATCATCGGGCAGCATGACCTCGATGAGATCCTCCAGGAAAGGAACAAGATCAACGCGCTGCTGCTGGAGAGCATCATGGCCGCGACGCGCGCCTGGGGCCTCGAAGTCCAGCGCTTCGAGATGAAAGACGTGGAGCTTCCGGTGGCGATGCAGCAGGTCATGGCCATGCAGGCCGAGGCGATACGCGAGAAACGCGCCCGCATCATCAAGGCGGAAGCGGAGCTGGAAGCCTCGATGAAGCTGTCCGCCGCGGCCGAGAAGATCATGGCCAACCCGGCCGCGCTCGAGCTGCGCCGCATGCAGATGATCTCGGAGGTCGGCGCCGAGAACAACAGCACCACCGTGCTGATGATCCCCTCCGACTTCGTGTCCCTGGCGCAGACACTGAACCAGTACCTGCGCCAGCACGGTGCGAAGCAGGCCTGATCCCCGTCCCTTCCCTCTAAAGCGCTGGTAGCTCCGTCTAACTGGCGGAAAAGCATGGTGAATCGCCGGCCCTGGCACGGTTCCATATCCGGGACTATGCTTTTTGATGCCGCGTACACGGGGTAGCGGCTCAACTAGAGGGGATCGCCTATGCTGCGCCTACGTACGTCTTTGCTCGCGCTTTGCATCTCCCTGTGCTGTTCCTATGTGGCCGCTGCTCCCGGCGCCGGACCGGCGCCCGCAGCGAATGCAGGCTGCTCGCAAGAAGCCAGGTCCGGCAACACCGTCGATCTCGCTCAGGCCCGCATGCAGGCCGCGAGAGCGGATCTGGGCGTGGATCGCGGCGGGCGCTGCCGCAGCAACGCGCTGCGTCTGCAGCAGTATGCCTACCAGGCCCTGGAAGACCTGCAGAAGCAGGAGAGCCATGACACCAACCAGGCCGTGAAGACCCGTCGCCTGCAGGCCATCAACGCGACCATGACGGACCTGCGCACCGCCGAGCAGGCCGTGCAGGGATCCATGAAGAACGATCCGCAAGGCAAAGTGGGCGTGGACGTCACCGCACTGGACAATGCCATGCACGACTTGGATGGGGGTTATCGCATGGCCGCCTCCGCCGAGACCCCGCCCGGCCAGGCGGGTGGCGCCACGGCCGCGACGGGCACGGCCGCCTGTGAGGCTTTGTCAGGACCCATGAACTCGGATGCCGACAAGGTCATGGCGCGCCTCACCACCGCCCGGGAAGACCTGAGCGGGAAGTACAAGGGCCTATGCCGCAAGGCGGCGCTGGATCATCTGGACATGGCCGGGCGCAACCTGGAAGCGATGCTGGATGCGGAGGTCAAGGCGCCTTCCTTCCCCAGCGACAAAGTACAGGAGTCCCGGCGCCAGTCGGCCCTCAAACGTGCGCGGCAGTACCAGCTGGATGCCGCCAAGGAAGTCCAGGACTCGCTGGCCAAGGATCCGCAGAGCCACTACGGCGTGAACGTGTCACCCATCAACAATGCCTTGGCGACGCTCAAGGCCAGCTACGGCGGTTAACAGCTTGCGTACCGAGCTACCAGAAGACTGAAAGACCCGGCGGGGCGCACGCGCCCCGCCGGGAGACTTTCAGGTCACTCGAACGTCTTCGTGAGTCCCAGATAGAGCCCACACCGATTAGTTCCCGGGCACCCTTAGTGAACGACGTCAGTTGGAAGAGACGTACTTCTCGCGGCGCAGGTTCTGGTTGTCGAAACCGATGGCCTTCAGGCGCTCCACGGCCGTGTCGATCATGTCCGGGTTGCCGCAGAGATAGACGATGTCCTTCTTCGGGTCCGGGTTCAACTCCATCAGGTGGTCCTGCACATAGCCCTTGCGCTCGTGGGGCAGCGCCGGTTCCGACAGGCGGCGGCTCAGGCTCCCCACGAACTGGAAGCCCGGGTTGCCGGCCACGAACTTGATGAAGTCCGGCCCGAACAGGAGTTCGTCCGGCCCGCGCACACCCAGCATGAGCGCGGCGGTGTGGCTCTTGCTGTCCAGCAGTTGCTTCAGCTGCGGCAGCATGGCGCGGTAAGGGGAGACGCCCGTGCCGGTGGCGATGAGGAGATAACGAGAAGGCGGGTCCTCTCGCAGCACGAAGCGGCCGAAGGGCCCCGTGGCCGCCACCTTGTCGCCGGGCTTGAGGCCGAACAGGATGCCCGTGGCGCGGCCTCCGTCCACGCGGGTGCAGGCGATCTGCACGTCGCTGGATTCAGCCGGGATGGTGGCGACGCTGTAGCTGCGGCGCAGCTCCATGTCCTGCCAGGGCAGGTGCAGGGTGATGAACTGCCCCGGCACGTAGCCGAAAGGCTTGCCGTCTTCCCGGTAGAAGTCGAGCTGCATGACCCGCGGTGTGATCATGCGGCTTTCGCGCAGGACGAAATTGAACCTCTCGTGACTCATGGACTCCAAACCTAAGGTCGTGAACGAAAAGACAAAAGGCTGAAAGGCAGGAATGCGGCGCACTTTTTACCATATCCAGCCGCATAAGCCGAGTGTCTGGGGCTAATATCGGACATCTCGCGAGGAGTCAAGCCATGAAACGAGCACTTTCCATACTGTCGGTGACTCTCTGTACGGGCTGGCTCGTCGCGGCGACGGCGGCCGGCGACGTGGACACACTGCTGCACCAGGCCGCAGCCGGGAGCTGGCGCTCAGACGCCCACAAGGCCCGGGACCAGTATCGCCATCCCATCGAGACCCTGGAGTTCTTCGGCCTCGAGCCTTCCATGACCGTGGTGGAACTCGCGCCGGGCGGCGGCTGGTACACCGAGATCCTGGCGCCGGTGCTCAAAGACCACGGCCATCTCATCGAGGCCACCGGCAAGACCACGGGCAAGTACGCCGACATGCTCCAGGCCAACAAGGCCGAGTTCGGCGACGTGAAGCTGGAGGAATTCTCGCCGCCGAAGGAAGTGGACCTGGGTCCTGATAGCTCCGCCGATATGGTCGTGACTTTCCGTAACCTGCATGACTGGCTCATCGACAGCCCTGCCACCATGGATGCAGTGATCCAGGCGGCCTACAAGGTGCTGAAGCCGGGCGGCGTGCTCGGCATCGAGGAGCATCGCGCCCGGCCTTACATGGACGGCCCCATCGCCGCCATGAGCCTGCACCGCATCCCGGAGGATTACGTCATCGCTTCGGGCATCAAGGCCGGCTTCCTGCTGGCGGGCGCCTCCGAGGTCAACGCCAACCCCAAGGACGACGAGACGGTGAACGTCCACCGCCTGCTGCCGGACTGGAGCGATCAGGATCCTGAGCTCAAGACCATCGGCGAGAGCGACCGCATGACCCTGAAGTTCGTGAAACCCAAGCCATAAGGTGTCCCCATGCTGAGAACTTTCTTCCTCACCTCCACTCTGCTCGGTGCGCTCGCGTTCGCCGTGCCCAGCTTCGCCGCCGATGACGGCGGCACCGACGCCGCCCTCACCCAGGCCCTGCAGGGCTCCTGGCGCGATCCGGCCAACGCCGCGCGCGACAAGTACCGCCACCCGCGGGAGACCCTGGAGTTCTTCGGTCTCAAACCTGACATGACCGTGGTGCAGCTCTGGCCCGGCACCGGCTGGTACACCGAGGTCCTGGCGCCCGTGCTCAAGGATCACGGCCAGCTCATCGACGCGCCGGTACCCGCCCGGGGTGAATCCGAACCCGACAACACCATGACCATGCGCTACCTCGCCAAGCTCAAGGCGGACCCGGTGGTCTACGGCAAGGTGAAGGTGATGGATTTCAGCCCCCCTGCCAAGATGGACCTGGGTCCCGCGGGTTCGGCGGACATGGTGCTCACCTTCCGCAACCTGCATAACTGGCAGGGCCGCGGCCAGCTCGACAACGTGTTCCAGGCGGCCTTCAAGGTGTTGAAGCACGGCGGCGTGTTCGGGGTCTGCGAACACCGCGCCACGAAGGGCAAGACCGTGGAGGGGACTTTCGAGTCCGGTTACATGCCCGTGGACTACGTGATCCAGGAAGCGGAGAAGGCGGGCTTCAAGCTCGCGGGCCAGTCCGAGATCAACGCCAACCCCAAGGACGACCACGATCATCCCAAGGGCGTCTGGACCCTGCCGCCCACCTACGCCCTGGGCGACAAGGACAAGGCCAAGTACGCCGCCATCGGCGAGAGCGACCGCATGACGCTCAAGTTCGTGAAACCCTGAAATCGGTCCAGATGACAAATGGAACGGCGGGCCCTGTGCCCGCCGTTTCGTTTCCGCTTACTTCGACACCCGGGTGCGGCTCTGTACTTCGCCTACCAGGGTAGTGAACACGTCCTGCAGGTTGCGCTTGAAGGGTAGGAAGCCCGGATGGCTGAGGGCCTGGTCCGGATGCTGCTCGTCCAGGTACAGGCCCCAGCGCATCTCGACCTGCAGGGCCGCTACCTGGGACATCTGGCCGTAGTGCGCGGTGATGTAGCCGCCCTTGTAGGGCCGGTTGCGCACCACCCTCAGCCCCTGCCCCTTGAAGGCTTTCTCCATCAGACCCGTGAGCCAGCCGGAATTGGTCTGGCCATCCCGGTCTCCCAGATAGATGTCGTGCTCCAGCTTGGGGTGCAGCAGGTTCTCGCGAGTCGCGACACTGTGGGCGTCGATGAGCACCACGCCGCCGAAGCGGGTGATCTTGCTCTGCAGCATCTCCAGCAGACGTGAATGATAAGGCGCATGCACCATGTCGCGGCGGCGCGCGACCTCTTCCGGGCCGGGCGGCACGCGGTAGATGTCTTCTCCCCAGAAGGTCTTGAGCGCCACGATGCCGGTCTCGAAGCGTCCCGGATAGAGGGGTTTGTCGTCCGGCGGGCGGTTGAGGTCCGCCACGAAGCGGCTGTAGGTGCCGTAGATGGTGGTGATGCCGAGGGTGGGCAGGAAATCGTAGAGATGGTGCAAGTACCAGTCCGTCATGGGCAGGCTGCGGATATAGGCCGAGGCGAAGTCCGCCGAGATGGCCTCCGGCACGTAGATACCGGTGTGCGGGATGCTGACGACGATGGGTACTTCCGCCGCGCTCGGTTCGCGCAGGTGGTACGACGTTATTTTCATGCAGGCTTATTATCCTGTGTCCGGCTGCGCATACAGTAAGGTAAATCCCCGCATATGGGTATCGCCCTTACCCGAAAATGGAAGCCGTACGACAGATTCTCAGGTGGTGCTGAGACGCATCACCGTATCGGCGAATTGGCGCGCGCTCTCCTCCTCGTCCAGGGCCCGACCCTGCCGCACCCGGAGCTCGCCGCCCACGTAGACGTCGGCGATGTCGCCGCGGCTGCCGCCGATGATGAGCGCGTCCATGAAGGTGTCCACGTCGTGGCCCCGCAGGGAGGCCGCCTTCCGGTCCAGCACCACGAGGTCGGCATACTGTCCCGGCGCGAGCGCGCCCACGGGCTGCATCAGCGCCGCCGCGCCGCCGGCGCAGGCTTTCTGCCAGAGGGGCAAGCCGAGCCCGTCGCCGTTGGCCAGGCGTGCGCGGCGCTGGCTGCGCAGCCGCTGGCCGTACTCCAGCCAGCGCAGCTCCTCGAAGGCATCGATGCGGCAGTTGCTGTCCGAACCGATGGCGATGCGCCCGCCTTCGCGCACGAACTCGTCCGCGGCGAACAACCCGTCGCCGAGATAGGCCTCGGTGATGGGACAGAGCACCACGGTGGCGCCGCGCTCGCGCATGAGCCGGCACTCGGCGGCGTCCGCGTGGGTGGCGTGCACCAGGTTCCAGCGCTTATCCAGCTTCACGCTGCGCCCCAGCAGCGCGATGGGCGTGGCGCCGTAGAGCTCGCGGCACTCGTCCACTTCCTGCTGCTGTTCGCTCACGTGGATGTGCACCGGGAACTCGCCGGGGATCACCTTGCCCGCGCCTTCCAATAGCCGACCCAACATCTCCGGCGGCACGGCCCGCAGCGAATGGGGCGCGATGCCGAGATCCACGCCGTGCAGCTCGCCGAGGAGCTCGCAATAGTCCTCGACGTTGGTGTGCACGAAGCGGCGCTGTTCGTCCCGGGGTGGTTGCTTGAAGCCGCCATCCTGGTAGTACACCGGCAGGAACCGCAGGCGGATACCGGCTTCCCGGGCGGCGGCGATCACCGTCCGCGCCATGATGGGTCCGGGTGCGCCGTCCGGCAGATGGTGCACGTAGTGGAACTCGGCCACGCTGGTGTAGCCGCCGCGCAGCATGTCCCAGAAAGCCTCCCGGGCGATGATGAACATCTCCTCGGGGGAGACGCGCCTGGCGAGCCGGTACATGGCCTCGCGCCAACTCCAGAAGGAATCGGCGCCCTTGGGCACTTCCCCGAAGCCCGCGAGGGCCCGCTGGAAAGCATGGCTGTGGGCGTTGGGCATGCCGGGGATGGCCAAAAAGCCATCACACTGGCCGGCGGCAGGCTCGATGCGCTGGATGCGGCCGTCCGCATCCAGGACCAGTGCTTGGTCGCGCTCCATGCCGCTCGGGGTCAGGATGTATTCAAACGCGAGGCGGGTCTGCATACTCTTATGCTCTCATAAACCGCCCTTCCGGGTATCCGCCGTGCACGACCTCCTCATCCGAAACGCGCGCCTCCCCGGGACCGATGCCGGTGTCACCAGCCTCGCGGTGAGCGGCGGCAAGATCGCGGCCTTGGGGCTGCCGGATGGCACGCCCGCGAAGGAGACGCTGGATGCCCGCGGCCAGCTGCTGCTGCCGGGCTTCGTGGACTGCCACACCCACGCCCTCTACGCCGGCGACCGCATGGCCGAGCATGTGCTGAAGCAGCGAGGGGCGAGCTACGCGGACATCGCCAAGGCCGGCGGCGGCATCGTCAGCACCGTGAAGGCGGTGCGGGCCGCGAGCGAACGGCAGCTCGTGGACGAGACCCTGCCGCGGCTCGAGGCGCTGCGCGCCGAAGGCGTCACCACGGTGGAGATCAAGAGCGGCTACGGCCTCGACCTCGAGGGCGAACTCAAGATGCTCCGGGCCATCCGCAGCCTGTCCCGGCAGCTCCCCATGGAGGTCTCCGCCACCTTCCTCGGCGCCCATGCGATACCGCCGGGCAAGGACCGGGCCGCGTACCTCGACGAGGTGGTGGAGAAGATGCTGCCGGCGGTGGCCGCGGAAGGTCTCGCCGACACCGTGGACATCTTCGTGGAACACATCGCCTTCACGGTGGATGACATGCGCCGCCTGGCGGAGCGGGTGCAGAAGCTCGGCTTGAAGTTCCGGGCTCATACCGACCAGCTCTCCAACCTCGGCGCCACCCGTGCCGCGGCGGAACTCGGGGCCCTCTCCTGCGACCATCTGGAATACTCGGACGAAGCGGATGCCGCGGCCATGGCCAGGCATGGCACCGTGGGGGTGCTCCTGCCCGGAGCCTTCTATTTCCTCAAGGAGACCCGTAAGCCGCCGGTGGAACTCTTCCGCCGCCACGGAGTGCCCCTGGCGATCGCCACGGACCTGAACCCGGGTTCCTCTCCGGTGGCGAGCCTGCTCACGGTCATGCACCTGGCCGGTATCCTCTTCGGCCTCACGCCGGACGAGGTCCTGGACGGGGTGACTAAAAATGCCGCGCGCGCCCTCGGCCGAGAGGATAGAATTGGCGCCCTCGCGCCGGGCCGGGACGCGGATCTCTGCCTCTGGGACCTGCCCGCACCGGCTTTCCTGGGTTATCAACTGGGGGGCTTGAGGCCCACCGCCCGCT
>DASSIS010000082.1:0-3887 GCA_035691665.1 Gammaproteobacteria bacterium
GCTCATCAACCTGCTCGGCAAGTCCCCCAAGGAACTGTTCCTGGAGTTCGAGGGCGTGCACGAGCACACCGACGGCTCCGGCGACGTGAAGTACCACATGGGCTTCTCGTCCGACATCAAGACGCCGGGCGGCAACGTGCACCTGGCGCTGGCTTTCAATCCCTCGCACCTCGAGATCGTGAACCCGGTGGTGGAGGGTTCGGTGCGTTCCCGCCAGGACCGGCGCAACGACGCCAAGGGCGAGAAGATACTGCCCGTGCTGGTGCACGGCGACGCGGCTTTCGCGGGCCAGGGCGTCAACATGGAGACCCTGCAGCTCTCCCAGACCCGCGGTTTCCACACCGGCGGCACGCTGCACGTGGTGCTCAACAACCAGGTGGGCTTCACCACCAGCCGTCCTGACGACGCGCGTTCCACGCCGTACTGCACCGACCTCGCCAAGATGCTCGAGGCGCCGGTGTTCCACGTGAACGGCGACGACCCCGAGGCGGTGATCTTCGTGACGCGCCTGGCGCTCGACTACCGCATGCAGTTCCACAAGGACGTGTTCATCGACCTCGTGTGCTACCGCCGCCATGGCCACAACGAGGCCGACGAGCCTTCCGCCACCCAGCCGGTCATGTACCAGCACATCAAGGGCCACGCCACCACCCGCGTGCTCTACGCCGAAGTGCTGGCGAACCAGGGCGTGCTCACGGCCCAGGCGGCGGCCGACCTCTCCGAGCAGTACCGCAAGGACCTCGATGCGGGCAAGCCGGTGGCGCCGCTCATCACCGAGTACGTACGCAACGAATTCAGCGTGGACTGGTCGCGCTTCCTGAAGCAGATGCCGGCCACGCCCACGGACACCAAGATCGCGCCGGCGCGCCTCAAGCCGCTCACCGAGGGCATGAACCGGGTGCCGGCGGACGTGGAGCTGCACCCGCGGGTGGCCAAGATCTACGACGACCGGCGCAAGATGGCGGCCGGCGAGCTGCCCATGGACTGGGGCTTCGCCGAGACCCTCGCTTACGCGAGCCTGCTCACCGAGGGCTGTGCCGTGCGCCTCACGGGCCAGGACAGCGGCCGCGGCACCTTCTTCCACCGCCATGCGGTGCTGCACAACCAGAAGGACTACAGCACCTGGATACCGCTGCAGCACCTCGCGCCCGACCAGAAGCGGCTCACCGTGACCGATTCGCTGCTCTCGGAAGAGGCGGTGATGGGTTTCGAGTACGGCTACAGCACCGCCGACCCCGATGCGCTCGTGATCTGGGAAGGCCAGTTCGGTGACTTCGCCAACGGCGCCCAGGTGGTCATCGACCAGTTCATGGCGGCGGGCGAAGCCAAGTGGGGCCGCCTCTGCGGGCTCACCCTGTTCCTGCCCCACGGCTACGAGGGCCAGGGCCCGGAGCATTCCTCCGCGCGCCTGGAACGTTATCTGCAGCTCTGCGCCGAGCACAACATGCAGGTATGCGTGCCCTCGACGCCGGCGCAGATGTTCCACATGCTGCGCCGCCAGGCGCTGCGGCCGTTCCGCAAGCCCCTGGTGGTGATGACGCCCAAGAGCCTCCTGCGCCACAAGGCCTCGGTCTCGGAGCTCAAGGACCTCACCCACGGACGTTTCCACCTGCTCATCCCCGAGGTGGAGAGCCTCCAGGCCGCCAAGGTGGAGCGCGTGGTGTTCTGCTCCGGCAAGGTCTACTACGACCTCGCCGAGGCGCGCCGCGCCGCCGGCATCGACAACGTGGCCATCGTGCGCCTCGAGCAGCTCTATCCCTTCCCGCAGACGGAGTACGCCGAGATCCTCAATCTCTACGCGAACGCCCGCGAGATCGTCTGGTGCCAGGAGGAGCCCGGCAACCAGGGCGCCTGGTACCAGATCCGCCACCGCCTGCAGGAGCCGCTGAAACCCAAGCACCTGCTGAGCTACGCCGGCCGGGCGCCGTCCGCGTCCACCGCCGCGGGCTACATGGAGCTGCACACCCAGCAGCAGAAGCAGCTGATCCAGGACGCGCTCGGCACGCCGGGTGCGAAGCAAGCCACCGCCGCCAAGACGCGGCCCAGCCTAATAAAGTCTTAATCGTGGAGACGGCATGAGCATCGAAGTCAAAGTCCCGCAACTGCCCGAGTCCGTCCAGGACGCGACCCTCGTGAGCTGGCACAAGAAGGCCGGCGACGCCGTGAGCCGCGACGAGAACCTGGTGGACATCGAGACCGACAAGGTGGTGCTGGAAGTGCCGGCGCCGGTGTCCGGCGTGCTGAAGGAGATCCGCGTCAAGGACGGCACCACCGTGGGTGCGGGGCAGGTGATCGCCGTGCTGGAAGAGGGCGTCGCTGCCGCTCCCGCTCCCGCCAAGGCCGAAGCCAAGCCTGCCGCACCCCAACCCGTGCCGCAACCGGCCGCCGCCGCGGCGCCGACGAGCGCCGGCCCCGTGGGCGCCGACATGCCCCTGAGCCCCTCCGTGCGCCGCCTCGTGGAAGAGAACAAGCTGAATCCGGCTGAGATCAAGGGCAGCGCCCGCGACGGCCGTCTCACCAAGGGTGACGTGTTGGATTACATGGCCAAGCGCGGCAACGAAGCCGCGCCGGCCGCTACCTTGCCCGTGGCGCGTCCCGCGACGGCGAGCGCCGCCCGCGCCGACCGGCGCGTGCCCATGACACGCATGCGCGCGCGCATCGCCGAGCGCCTCTCGGAATCCCAGGCCAGCACCGTGATGCTCACCTCCTTCAACGAGGTGGACCTCTCGGCGGTGATGGCGCTACGCGCCAAGTACAAGGACAAGTTCGAGAAGGAGCACGGCGCGAAGCTCGGCTTCATGTCCTTCTTCGTGAAAGCCACCGTCGAGGCTCTCAAGAAGTACCCGGTGGTGAACGCCTCCGTGGAAGGCAACGACATCGTCTATCACGACTACTGGGACGTGAGCGTGGCGGTGTCCACGCCCCGCGGCCTCGTGACCCCGGTGCTGCGCGATGCCGACCAGATGAGCTTCGCCGAGATCGAGAAGACCCTGGCCGACATGGCGGTGCGCGCCCGTGACGGCAAGATTGGCATCGAGGAACTCACCGGCGGCACCTTCACCATCACCAACGGCGGCGTGTTCGGCTCGCTGTTCTCCACCCCGATCATCAACCCGCCCCAGAGCGCGATCCTCGGCATGCACGCCATCAAGGACCGCGCCGTGGTGGTGGATGGGCAGGTGGTGGCGCGGCCCATGATGTACATCGCGCTCACCTACGACCACCGCATCGTCGACGGCAAGGAAGCGGTGTTGACGCTGGTCTCCATCAAGGATTCCCTTGAGGACCCGGCCCGCCTAGTCCTCCAGATCTAGGTTGAAAATGCGTCTTTTGCCTCAATACTTTGTTGTGGCGCTTTCTCCGGTGCTCATTGACTATCGGGTCAACTGCGCTCCTCGAAAGCGCCACGCCGCGTCTTGAGGCAAAATCCTCTGTTTTCAACCTTCTTATTTGGCTATTCAGGAATTTAGGAAAGCAAACATGAGCCAGAGTTTCGACGTCGTCGTCATCGGCGGAGGCCCCGCGGGCTACGTCGCCGCCATCCGCGCCGCCCAGAACGGCCTCAAGACCGGCTGCGTGGACAACTGGAAGAACCCGGACGGCAAGCACGCCTTCGGCGGCACCTGCCTGAACGCCGGCTGCATCCCCTCCAAGGCGCTGCTCGAGTCCTCGGAGATGTACCACAAGGCGACCCATGAGTTCGCCGCCCATGGCGTGAAGACCGGCGCGGTGAGTATGGACATCGGCGCCATGCAGGCGCGCAAGAACAAGATCACCACGAGCCTCACGGGTGGCATCGCCCAGTTGTTCAAGTCCAACAACGTCACCGGCATCCGCGGCACCGGCCGCCTGCTCAAGGGCAACAAGGTGGAGGTGACGGACTTCGA
>DASSIS010000083.1:0-32268 GCA_035691665.1 Gammaproteobacteria bacterium
CCATGCTCAAGGCCGCCGCGGCGGAAGTGCCCATGGCGCAGCTCGCGGTGCACTTCCACGACACCTACGGCCAGGCGCTCGCCAACATCCACGCCTGCCTGGAGCTCGGCGTGGCGACGGTCGATTCCTCCACCTCGGGCCTGGGGGGCTGCCCCTATGCCAAGGGCGCCACGGGCAACGTGGCGACCGAGGACGTGCTCTTCATGCTCACGGGCATGGGCATCGAGACCGGGGTGGACATGGTGAAGCTGCTCGCGGCGGGCGCCTATATCAGCGAGACGCTGAAGCGCCAACCTGAGAGTAAATTAGGACGGATACCAACAGATAGTCGTCGAAACCCCTGACGAGGAGACTCCTATGCGTCTTGCCCTGTTCGCCCTCGCCTTGGCCGCGACTCCAGCTCTCGCGGCCGACTTTCCGCCATTGGCACCAGAGCTCAAGGCCCTCGACGTCCAGTCCGGCCATTGGGTCTACCACGGCAGCACAGACTTCGGCGGCAAGGCCGGCACGTTCACCTGGGATGAGCATTGCTCCTGGTCCTCCGACAAGCTGTTCCTGAACTGCAGCTTCGACAACGACTGGTCCGGCGACAAGGTGCAATCCGAGGTCGTGGACACCTGGAACGCCAAGGACCAGGCCTACTGGCACTACGAGTTCTTCGCCGTGGGCGATACCGGCGCCAAGCCCTTCTCCTCAAAGATGACCATCGCCGGCGACACCTGGACCGAGCTCGGCGAGGACGATGACAAAGGCAAGAAGAGCTACGACCGCATCAGCTACGTCTACAGTTCACCGACTCAAGTCGCGGTGAAGATCGAAGTCTCCCCTGACAAGAAAGCATGGAAGACTGTCTTAGACGGCACCGGTGTCAAAGAGTCAGATTGACACGGCTCATGGTGACCCGCCCGGGGGCGGGTCACTCGTCCAGCGTCAATCCAGCTTCGCCGCCGCTGCCTGTGCCGGCGCCGTCACCACGACCTTGCCCTTCATGAAGGGATGCAGGGTGCAGAAGTATTCATAGGATCCCGGCGTGGTGAAGGTGTAGGAGTAGCTGTCTCCCGTGTCCAGAGCCCCGGAACTGGTGAAGCGCTTGTCGCTGCTCATCACGGTGTGGGGGACCTCGTCCTTGTTCACCCAGGTGACCGTGGTGCCGGCCGGGACGGTGAGCGTGTCGGGGCCGAACTTGTAGTTGTAGATCGCCACCTGCTGGGAAGCCGCCGGGACGGGCGGCTCGCCCGCCCGGACCACACCCGCGATCATGGCCGCGGCGACACCCGCGAACAGCACCAGGCTATAGAGATTCATCTTGTACATCACTGGACTCCGTTGATTTCCGATTGACCCAAAACGATGTCTTACTGACTCTGTCCCACCATGTATTCGAGCGCCTTGGCCACGTCCTCGTCGCTGAGCTTCTCGTTCCCGCCCTTGGCCGGCATCTCGCCGAAGCCGTGCAAGGCGTGGCCCTTCAGGACATCCAGGCCCTTGGCGATGCGCGGCGCCCAGGCGGCCTTGTCGCCGATCTTGGGGGCACCCAACATGCCGGTGGCGTGGCAGACCTGGCAGGTGCCTTTCCAGATGTCCTGCCCGGACTTGGCGGGCGCCGTGGCGGTGGTGCCCGTGGTAGCCGGCTGATCAGCCGCCCAGACGATGCCGGTCACCATGAGGCCGAGCACAACGCCGCCAGAGAACAGAAGACGCATCCTTGGCATGTTCAACCCAGCGCCAGGCTGGTGTCGGTCACCGCCATCGGGCCTTTCACGCTCACGTGCTTGACCTCGCGTATGCCGAGGTAGCTGCCGAGCTGGCCGGCCGGCACCGTGAGCGGCCCCGGGCTCGGCGCCGCGCCCGGCTGCGGCTGGGGATAGGCGGTGCCGCGCGCCGTGTAGAAGGTGATGTTGCCTTCGATCTTCTGCTGGATCTGGTGGATGTGGCCGTTGAGCACCGTCACCGAGCCGAAGCGCCGCAGGTAGCTATAGAGCCGCGGCGCGTCCGCCGTGCCCCAGCCCCAGGGCTCGTACACGGTCCACAGCGGGATGTGGGCGAAGATCAGGATGGGCGTGCTGCTGGAGAGGTGCTTGAGATCCTTCTCCACCCACTCGAGCTGCTCGTCGCCCAGGGTCGTCATGCCGCCCGGCTTGAAGTCCAGCACGTTCACGAGCCCGACGCAGTGGGTGCCCTTGTAGTCGAAGCTGTAGTAACCCTTGCCGGAGCTGCCGAGGCCGAAGCGCTTGAAGAACTCGGCGCCGCTGTCGCCGATGGTGTCGTGCTCGCCCGGGGTGAAGAACATGCTGTCGGTCTTGATGGACTTGAAGTTCTGCTGGGCGACGTCGAACTGCTCGGGCTTGGAGAGGTGCGAGACGTCGCCCGTGTGCAGCACGAAAGCCGGCGCCTGGGCGAGGCCGTTGATATGGCCGACGGCCTCCTGCAGGGTGGCGAGCACGTTGGGGTTGGCTTCCTGGTGGAAGCCCACGTGGCTGTCGCTGATCTGCACGAAGCTGAAGTCAGCGCCGGCGCCGGCCGTGGCCGCGTCCAGGGTCGCGGCGCTCAAGACGCCGCCCTTCATGGTCCAGAGCAGGCCCGCCCCGCCCCAACCCATGGACTTCAAGAGCTTGCGGCGCGCGGGATCCTGCAGCGGATGGGTGCTCGGGGTCTGGGCTTTGCTCTTCATGGTCTGCCTCCGGTGTGGATGATCGCGGCACAGGCGTGCCTGCATTGCTATGCCGTACCGAAGGCTTTGCGCGGCTATTCCGTATTCCCGGCCCTGGAATAAAAAATCGCGCGCCGAAGTCTCGGTGCCGCCGCGGCCGGGCAGCGCGCGATTTTTTCGGGGGGATTCAATCAGTTATACTAGCCGCCGGTCTTCAAGTCCCCCGTCTGCGCCAGCCAGACGCTCCCCATAAAAAGTACGTGGCGATGGAAAAGAAGCGCATCCGGGTCGGCATCCTCTTCGGCGGCAAATCGGCGGAACACGAGATCTCGCTGCTCTCCGCCAAGAACGTCATCGACGCCATCGACAAGACGAAGTACACACCGGTGCTCATCGGCATCGACAAGAGCGGCCGCTGGGTGACGAACGAGCCCTCCAGGTTCCTGCTGAACCACACCGACCCCAAGCGCATCGCGCTCAACCAGGCCGAGAGCCGGGGCGTGGCCCTCGTCCCACAGAGCGGCGGCAAGCTCACCGGCCTCGACTCCGCCGGGCTCGACGCCGGGGTGGACGTGGTGTTCCCCATCCTGCACGGCCCCCTGGGTGAGGACGGCACCATCCAGGGCCTGCTGAAGCTCGCCGACGTGCCCTTCGTGGGCGCGGGCGTGCTGGGCTCGGCGGTGGGCATGGACAAGGACGTGATGAAGCGCCTGTTGCGCGACGCCGGCATCCCGGTGCCGAAGTTCCTGGTGTTCCACCGCCAGCACCCGCCCAAGTTCGACGCGGTGGTGAAAGAACTGGGCTCGCCGGTGTTCGTGAAGCCCGCGAACCTCGGCTCCTCGGTGGGCATCAGCAAGGCCAAGGACGCGGCCGGTTTCGGCAAAGCGGTGCAGGACGCCTTCCGCTACGACCGCAAGATCCTGGTGGAGCAGTCCATCCAGGGCCGGGAGATCGAGTGCGCGGTGCTGGGCAACGACGAGCCCCGGGCCTCCATCCCCGGCGAGATCATCCCCACCCACGAGTTCTATTCCTACGAGGCCAAGTACCTGGACGAGGACGGCGCGCGTCTGGAGATCCCGGCGAAGCTGGACGCAGCGACGGTGAAGCGCGTGCAGGAACTGGCGGTGAAGACCTTCAAGGCCCTGGACTGCGAGGGCATGGGCCGGGTGGACATGTTCCTGACCGCGGACGGCGGCCTTTACGTGAACGAGATCAACACCATCCCCGGCTTCACCAAGATCAGCATGTACCCGAAACTCTGGGAAGCCACGGGGATCGGCTACACGGACCTCATCAGCAAGCTGATCGAACTGGCGATCGAGCGTTTCGAACATGAGCGCACGCTATCCACCTCTTACGACGATTGAGAAAGCCATGAGCAAGAACACCCCCAAGCTCGTCCTGCTCCGCCATGGTTTCAGTGAGTGGAATAAAGAAAACAGATTCACCGGCTGGACCGACGTGGACCTGGCGCCGGAAGGCATCGCCGAAGCCCACGAGGCCGCGCGGCTCCTGAAGCAGGAAGGCTTCGGCTTCGACGTGGCCTACACCTCGCTCCTGAAGCGTGCCATCCGCACGCTCTGGGTGGTGCAGGAGGACCTGGACCTCTTGTGGATCCCGGTGCACAAGGACTGGCGCCTGAACGAGCGCCACTACGGCGGCCTGCAGGGCCTGAACAAGGCGGAGACCACGAAGCAGTACGGCGAGGAGCAGGTGCACATCTGGCGCCGCAGCTACGATATCCCGCCACCGAAGCTCCCCAAGACCGACCCGCGCCACCCCAAGCACGACCCGCGCTACGCGGACCTCAAGGCCAAGGAATTGCCGGCCACCGAGAGCCTCAAGGACACCGTGGCCCGCTTCGTGCCCTACTGGAAGGGCAGGATCCTGCCGGCCCTGAAGCGCGGCGAGCGCATCATCATCGTGGCCCACGGCAACTCGCTGCGGGCCCTGGTGAAGCACCTGGACGGCATGGGGGATGAGGAGATCGTGGCCCTCAACATCCCCACCGCCGTGCCCCTGGTCTACGAGTTCGACCGCAAATTCCAGGCCAAGCGCCACTATTACCTGGGGGACGCGGCCAAGGCCGCCGCCGCGGCCCTGGCCGTGGCCAACCAATCCCGGGCCTGAAACCCCCTGCCACGGCCGGAACTGCAATAAAATCGGGCCTCGGCCGGTCTTGGATGGGTTGCGCTGCCGGCATGCACATTGAGGGCGGGGTTTGACCACGAGCGATAACCTGGGGCGATTCGAACAGACGGTGCTCCCGCACATGGACGCCGCCTACAACCTCGCCCGCTGGCTGACCCGCAACGACCACGACGCCGAGGACGTGGTGCAGGAGGCGGTGCTGCGCGCCTATCGCTTCTTCGACGGCTTCCAGGGCACCGAGCCCCGTCAGTGGCTGCTGAAGATCGTCCGCAACACCTTCTACACCTGGTACGCCAAGAACCGCGGCCAAGCGGCCACCGAGCACCTGGACGACGAGGCCATGCAGGTGGCTGGGAATGAAATGGCCCTGGAAGAAGTCTTGATAAGGGACCGGGGCAAGAAAGCACTCATGAGCGCCATCGAGAGCCTGCCCATCGAGTTCCGTGAGGTCCTGCTGCTGCGGGAATTCGAGGGGTATTCTTACAAGGAGATCGCCGACGTCATCGAAGCGCCCATCGGCACCGTGATGTCCCGGCTCTCCCGCGCCCGCCAGTCCCTCAAGACCCGCTTGAGCGGCCAGAAACTCGGAGATTTCATTTGACCTGCCAGGAACTCGAGCACCAGCTGCACCCCTACCTCGACGGCGAGCTCAGCGCCGCCGAGCGCGCGGACGTGGAGCGGCACCTCGAGGGCTGCCCGGACTGCCAGGCCAAGCTCAAGGACTGGCGCGCCCTGCAGGTTGCGCTGCAGGCGCCGGAGCTGCGCTTCCGCGCCGGCGACACGCTGCGCCAGCGCCTGCAGAACGAGCTGCGCAAGCCCCAAGCCGCCCCGGCGCGCCGCCACTGGGAGCGCTGGGCCGCCGCCGCGGCGGTGGCCGTGGTCGCAGTGGCGCTCAGCTTCAAGTTCATCCCCCACGGCGACGAGGACGACGCCATGGTGGATGCGGCCGTGGACCAGCAGGAAGCGGCCGCCGCGAACAAGCATCTCGCCGACTTCAGCTCCAGGAGCCCGAGCCTCATCGAGGGCTGGCTCAGCCACCAGCTGCCCTTCGTGCCGCCGGTGACGGACCTCGCCGCCCAGGGCTATGAGCTCGTGGGCGTGCGCGTGGACCAGGTGAAGGGCCAGCCCGCCGCCGCCCTCACCTACCGCCACGGCGCCGGGTTCATCACCGTGTTCATCTGCCAGGCAGCCGGCGAGCCCGACAAGGACCTGGACACGGACACCGACGACGACTACCACGTGGTCTACTGGACCAAGGCCCATTACAGCTTCTGGACCGTGTCGCAGCTCGGCCCCGACGAGCTCAAGCACTTCGGCACCCTGCTGCGCGCCGCGACCTGAGGTTTCCATCCACAGCCTGTTAAAATAGCCGTCCCTTCCATCCCCACGGGACAGCTCCCATGCGCTTCGAGAAGCTCAACGCCATCGTGTCCGGCGGCGCCTCCGGTCTAGGTCTCGCCACCTGCGAACGGGTGGTCCAGGCCGGCGGCAAGGTCGCCATGCTCGACCTCAACGAGCAGCAGGGCCAGGAGGCCGCGAAGAAGCTCGGGAGCCACGCGCTCTTCATCAAGACCGACGTGAGTTCGGGCAAGGACGTGGACACGGCCGTGGCCCGCGCCAAGGACGCCTTCGGCAGCCTCCAGCTCGCCGTGAACTGCGCCGGCATCCTCGGCGCCGGCCGCGTGCTCGGCAAGGAAGGCCCCATGGCCTCGGACTTCTTCGCCAAGGTGGTGTCCGTGAACCTGGTGGGCAGCTTCAACCTCATCAAGGCCGCCGCCAACGTCATGCAGCACAACGCCCCGAGCGCGGACGGCGAGCGCGGCGTGATCGTGAACACCGCCTCCGTGGCCGCCTACGAGGGACAGATCGGCCAGGCCGCCTACTCCGCCTCCAAGGGCGGCGTGGTGGGCATGACCCTACCCATCGCCCGGGAGTTCGCCCGCTTCGGCATCCGCGTCATGACCATCGCCCCCGGCATCTTCTGGACGCCGATGATGGCCGGCATGTCCGAGGAAGTGCAGAAGTCCCTGGGCGCCCAGGTACCCTTCCCCTCGCGCCTCGGCAAACCCGAGGAATACGCTCAGCTGGTGCAGCAGATCTGCGAGAGCGTGATGCTGAACGGCGGCACCATCCGGCTGGACGGCGCCATCCGCATGCAGCCCAAATAGCGCGGGCTTCGGGGCTGCAAAGCTCCTGTCACAGAGAACCTTGAGAATGGGCGGTCCAGGACGGACCGCGCATGTCACATCCGCCAGCCGCAAACCATGTCCACAGCACGGCGCTGAACGCGCTGCTCGCGGCGCTTTGCGCCTGCGTCGGCATCTGGAGCCTGTGGCTCCTGCCGCTCACGCTGCCGCGGCACCCGCTCGCGGCCTGGAGCCTCATGGCCGTGGCGCTCTTCACCACCACCTGGTGGTCGGTGATCCACGAGGCCATCCACGGGCTCTTGTTCCCGAAACGTGCCGTGAACGATGCCGCGGGCCGCGTGCTCGCCGTGCTCTTCGGCCTGCCCTTCCAGCCCGTGGCCTTCGGCCACCTCTTCCACCATCGCCGGAACCGCTCGCGCCTGGACCGGGCCGAGGTCTATCCCAAGCAGGCACCGAAGCTCGGCACCGTGCTCGATTACTACGCCCGGCTCCTGGGCGGCCTGTACCTCGCCGAGCTCGCACTCTGCTTGCTGGTGTGGCTGCCACGCCCTAGGCTCATGCGTCTCGTGGCGCGGCGCTTCGACGGGGCCGGGCTCTCCACCGAGGGCAAGCTCCTGCAACGCACGATCCTGGATCCCAGGACGCTCCGGAGCATCCGTTTCGACGCGGCTTACGTGCTGCTCTGCGTGCTGAGTTCCGGCTGGCTCTACGGCCGGCACGCCTGGCTGCTCGCGCTGCTGCTCTTCGGCCGGGGGCTCTTGATCTCGGTGATGGACAACGCCTATCACTACGGCACGCCGCTCGACGCGCCGCGCTACGCTCTCAACTTGGGGCTTCCCCGGCCCCTCTCGGTCCTGATCCTGCACTTCAACCTGCACCGCCAGCACCACCTGCATCCGGCCACGTCCTGGCGGGAATTGCCGCAGCTCTTCGCCGAGGCGCAGGACCGCTACGACGGCGGCTATCTCAGGTTAGCCCTGCGCCAGCTGCGCGGACCCCTGTTCCAGGACCCTTGAGGAACTTAGCGGGTCGCGGGGCCTCCCCCGCTCCGGTAAAATAGCCAAAAAGCGGCCCCCGACCCTTCGGGGGCTCGTCGTTTCAGCGGGGCGATATGGACACCCAACGCGATGTGATGCAATACGATGTCGTGGTCGTGGGCGCCGGCCCCGCCGGGCTCGCCTGCGCCATCCGCCTGAAGCAGCTCGCGCCCGGGAAGACCGTATGCGTGCTGGAGAAGGGTTCCCAGGTGGGGGTCCACATCCTCTCCGGCTGCGTCATGGAGCCGGCCGCCCTGGACAGCCTGCTGCCGGACTGGCGCAAGACCTCGCCGGCCATCTGCGTGCCGGCCTCGCAAGACGAGTTCGCGCTGCTCACCAAGACCGGCCGCCAGCTGCTGCCCACGCCGCCGCAGATGCAGAACCACGGCAACCTGATCATCTCCTTAGGTTCTCTCTGCGCCTGGCTGGGCCAACAGGCGGAAGCCCTGGGGGTGGACGTGTTCCCCGGCTTCACTGCCGCCGCGCCCTTGCTCGCGAACGAGAAGGTCATCGGCGTGCGCTGCGGCGACATGGGGCTGGAGAAGGACGGCACGCCGGGCTCGAACTTCGCCGCCGGTGTGGACATCCACGCGGGTATCACGGTGCTGGCGGAAGGCTGCCGGGGCAGCGTGAGCAAGCGGCTCATCGAAGCCTTCAGGCTCGACGCGGACTCATCGCCCCAGACCTATGGTCTCGGCTTCAAGGAGCTGTGGCGCCTGCCACCCGGGCGCGTGAAGCCGGGTCTGATCCAGCACACCGTGGGCTGGCCGCTGGACAGCAAGACCTACGGCGGCAGCTTCCTCTACCACCTGGACCAAGACCGCATCTATATAGGTTTCGTGGTGGGCCTCGACTATCAGGACCCGGGCTTCCAGCCCTTCGAGGCCTTCCAGCAGTTCAAGCACCACCCGAGCGTGAAGCCGCTCTTGGAAGGCGGCGAGATCCTCTCCTCCGGCGCCCGCACGCTGATAGAAGGGGGTCTGCAATCGCTCCCCAAGCTCGACATGCCGGGCGCCCTGCTCATCGGCGATGCCGGCGGCACCCTGAACGTACCCAAGATCAAGGGCGTACACATGGCGCTGCGTTCCGGGATGCTCGCGGCGGAACACCTGGCCGAATGCGGCGTGAGCGAGGGCTTCGACGCCCGCTGGCGCCGCTCCCCATCCGCCAAGGAGCTGCACACGGTGCGCAACATCCGCCCGGGCTTCCGCTGGGGCCTGTGGCTCGGGCTCGCTAATGCCGCGCTGGAGACGCTCACCTTCGGCATCCTGCCCTGGACCCTCAAGAACCACGCTGATTGGTCCAGCCTGAAGAAGCGCGCCGCAGCCGCCAAGGCAGCGGACGATTACGTGACCCGCAGCCTGCCGCCCCGGGACCGGCTCGCCTCGGTGTATTTCGCCACTACCACCCACGACGAGCACCAGCCGGTGCACCTCAAGGTATCGGACACCGGCATCTGCGCCACGAGATGCGCCGAGGAATACGGCAACCCCTGCACCCGCTTCTGCCCGGCGAACGTCTACGAGATGGTGGAAGAGGCCGGCAAAAAGCGCCTGCAGATCAACGCCGCCAACTGCGTGCACTGCAAGGCCTGCGACATCAAAGATCCTTATGAAATTATTACTTGGACTACGCCAGAGGGTGGGTCTGGTCCGAATTACCAGAATCTATGATTCCGATGATAATCGGCATCCATCACGCACAGATAACCATCCCGAAAGGGCACGAAGACAAAGCACGTGCATTTTATTGCGATTTGTTGGGACTGAAAGAGATCCCCAAACCAATTTCTCTGCAAGGGCGCGGAGGTTTCTGGTTACAAGTCGGCGAACAACAAGTCCACGTGGGCACGGAAGATGGGACCGACAGGAACCATACCAAAGCTCACATAGCCTATGCAGTTAGCGATCTTGCTTATTGGCGCAAAAACCTTTCAGACAGAAGGATTGACCTGATAGCTGGCGAACAGATCCCTGACCATGCGCGTTTTGAATTCAGAGACCCTTTCGGCAACAGAGTTGAATTGATACAGAAACTTTGACAAGCGGAATATACACAGAATGAAGATCTTGGTCGGCATCAAGCGCGTCATCGACTTCTCGGTGCGGGTGCAGGTGAAGAAGGACGGCTCCGGGGTCGAGACCGGGGGCATGAAGCTCTCCATCAACCCCTTCGACGAGATCGCCCTGGAGGAAGCCCTGCGCATCCGCGAGAAGGGCGTGCCCGCGGAAGTCATCGCCGTGAGCATCGGCCCGGCCGAGGTGCAGCAGCAGCTGCGCACGGCGCTCGCCATGGGCGCGGACCGGGCCATCCTGGTGGAGAGCGCCGAGGCCGTGCAGCCCTTGATGGCGGCGCGTGTGTTCCATGAGCTCGCGAAGCGCGAGGGTGCCGACCTCGTGATCCTGGGCAAACAGGCCATCGACGACGACTGCAATCAGACCGGCCAGATGCTGGCGGCCCTCTGGGACCGGCCCCAGGCCACCTTCGCCTCGGCCGTGGAGCTCAAGGACAAGGTCCTGAAAGTCACCCGCGAGGTGGACGCGGGCCTGGAGGTGATCGAGGTGGACCTGCCGGCGGTGGTGACTACGGACCTGCGCCTCAACACCCCACGCTTCGTGAAGATGCCGGACATCATGAAGGCTAAAGCCAAGCCCCTCGCCAGCCTGAAGCTCGCGGAGCTCGGCGTGGCGGCGGCACCGGCCCTGGAATACCTCTCGTATGCACCCCCAAAGCCCCGCAGCGGCGGCCATAAAGTCGAATCGGTGCAAGCGCTCGTCAAAGAGTTGCGCGACCGGGGGGTGCTGTCATGAGCGGCAATAAAATACTCGTCATCGCCGAGCACGACGGCGCCAAGCTCAACAACAGCACCGCCCGGGCGGTGAGCTGCGCCGCGGCCATCGGCGGCGAGATCGAAGTGGCGGTGTTCGCCGCCGACGGCAAGGCGGTGTGCGATGCTGCGGCGAAGCTCAAAGGCGTGACGAAGGTGCTGCGCATCGCGCGGCCCGAGAACCAGGCGCCGCTCGCCGCGGTGCTGGCTCCGCAGATCGCGAAGCTCGCGGCCGGCTACAGCCACGTGCTCGCCCCCTCCAGCACCTTCGGCAAGGACCTGCTGCCCCGGGCCGCGGCCCTCGCGGGCGCGCCCCAGGTGAGCGACGTGATGAAGGTGATCAACCCCGTCACCTTCGAGCGGCCCATCTACGCCGGCAACGCCATCGCCACCGTGAAGGCACCGGCTCTGCCCTGCGTGTTCGCCACCGTGCGCACCGCCTCCTGGACGGCGGCGGACGAAAGCGGCTCCGCCGCCGTCGCGGATATGAGCGTGGACGCCACGCTCCCGGCCCACAGCCGCTATGTGGAACTGAAGCGCGACGCTTCCGACCGGCCGGACCTGCAGTCCGCGCCGCGGGTGGTGTCGGGCGGCCGCGGCGTGGGCAGCCAGGAGAACTTCGCGGTCATCTACAAGCTCGCCGACAAGCTCGGCGCCGCCGTGGGCGCTTCCCGCGCCGCGGTGGACGCGGGCTTCGTGCCCAACGACCTGCAGGTGGGCCAGACCGGCAAGATCATCGCCCCGGAGCTCTACATCGCCGTGGGCATCTCCGGCGCCATCCAGCACATCACCGGCATCAAGGACGCGCGCACCATCGTCGCCATCAACAAGGACCCGGAAGCCCCCATCTTCCAGGTGGCGGACATCGGCCTCGTGGGCGACCTGTTCCAGCTGCTGCCGGAGCTGGAAAAAGAGCTGGACAAGGGCTGAGCCGGAACTCGGTGCCTTTGGACCGGTCCATCTGAGGTATGAAACAGCTCTGCCTGTTCACTGTTTTGGCTGCATTGGTCCTGTCCGCTTCTGTCCGGGCCGCGGACACGCAAAGCCGTGATGCGGACACCATCCTGAAGATCGAGCACGACTGGATCGTCGCTTCCCAGTGCGGCGACCGGGCCTATGTACAGGCGCTGCTGGCGGACGACTACCGGGACCTGTCCTACGACAGTCCCACAGCCAAGGCCGAGGTCAGCGGCAAGGACGATGGCGGCGCCTCACGCCCCAAGCCCGACTGCATGCAGCACCTGCCGCACCAGGAAGACGTGCACGTGGAGCTCTACGGCGACACCGCCGTGGCCAGCGGTACCGGCGTCTTACCCGCCAACGCCACCCGCCCTGAGCGGCGCTTCCATTTCCTGGACGTATACCGGTATACCGGCGGGCGCTGGCACGCGGTATTCTCGGAGGACATCTCTTTATGATGGGTCCGGCGCCGGGAACCAACGCCGCCGGACCAGGTCTTAATGGGCATGAACGGGGGAGGCCGCCCCGAGAGCGGTCAGTCTGATTTTCCATCGCAAACATGAGGTTTTCCATGAAGTACGCACCCTTTATTGCCGTGACGCTCATGGCGTTCGCGGTACCGGCCCTGGCGGACGACGCCCCGGCCAAAGGCGATGCCGGCAAGCCGGCGCTCGACCTCACCAAGCCGACGCTCTCCACCACCTCGGGCTCCGTGACCGCCGGCGGCCAGAGCATCGCCTACAAGGCCAACGCCGGCACGCTCGTGCTCAAGAACGACAACGGCGAGCCCACCGTGAGCATGTTCTATGTGTACTACGCGAAGGACGGCGCCAGCGCGTCCGAGCGCCCGGTGACCTTCTTCTTCAACGGCGGTCCGGGCTCGGCGACGGTGTGGCTGCACATGGGGGCTTTCGGCCCGCAGCGCGTGCGCACCTCCGACGACAGCCACACTCCCGGCGCACCCTACGCGCTGGTCAACAACAACGACAGCCTGCTCGACGTCACCGATGAGGTATTCATCGACGCCCCGGGCACCGGCTTCAGCCGCGTGCTGGACAAGGACCTGGGCGGCAAGGGTGACCCGAAGGACTTCTACGGCGTGGACCAGGACGGCAAGGCCTTCACCGGTTTCATCCAGCAGTTCCTCACCAAGTTCGGCCGCTGGAATTCGCCCAAGTACATCTTCGGCGAGAGCTACGGCACCATCCGCGGCCCGGTGCTGACGCTGGACCTGCAGAACGCTGCGGTGGACATCAACGGCCTGATCCTGCTCTCCGCCATCCCCAATACCGACATCAGCGCCGACGGCGACTCCTTCAACCCGGCCATCGACGTGCCCTTCGCGCTGGTGCTGCCGACCATGGCTGCCACGGCCTGGTATCACGACCGGGTGCCGAACAAGCCCGCCAAGCTCGAGGACTTCCTCGCGCAGGTGGAGAAGTTCGCCATGGGTGACTACCTGACGGCGCTGAACGCCGGCTCCAACCTGGATGCGGCGACCGAGAAGCAGATCGCCGACAAGCTGCAGTCATACACCGGCATCTCCTCCGATTACTGGATGAAGGCCGACCTGCGCGTCAACGGCGCCCAGTTCGAGCACGAGCTCATGCGTGAGAGCGGCGACCTCGTGGGCCGACTGGACAGCCGCTTCGAGGGCCCGGCCCTCGATCCCCTGGGCGAGCAGGCCGAGTACGACCCGCAGTCCTCCGCCATCAGCTCCGCCTACGTGTCGCTGTTCAACGACTATGCGCGCAAGACTCTCAAGGTCGACGATCAGGGTCTGACCTACATCCCGCTCAGCTTCGATGTGAACGGCAAATGGGACTTCAAGCATCAGAACCCGTTCGGCCAGGCCTTCCCGGGCGCCACCAACGTGCTGCCTGACCTCGCCGTCGCCATGGGCCAGAACCCGACCATGAAGGTGATGCTCAACGGCGGCTACTACGACCTGGCCACGGCCTTCTACGCCGCCCAGTTCGAGATGGAACACCTGCCGATGAAGGCCAGCCTGCAGAAGAACATCAGCTACGACTGGTACCCCTCGGGGCACATGGTGTACGCGAACGAGGCCTCGGCGAAGATGCTGCACGACAACGTGGCGAAGTTCATCGAATCCAGCCACAAGTAAGACTCGGTCTTTTGAGTCTCCAAGGGCCGCCCGCGAGGGCGGCCCTTTTCTTTTGAGTGACCGGCATCCCTGCCGAAGACGGTTCCGCCGCCTCCGGGCGGCGGGCTACTTTCTTGTCGCGACAAGAAAGTAGCCAAAGAAACGCTCCCCGGGGATGGCGGCCTTAATAACCATGCCGCTGGAGACAGCGGCATGGTTATTGGCTTCCCCTCGCGGCTCGCGTCCTCGGGGCCCGGCTAACGGCGCATCCCTGCACCGATCGCCGGGACGGGGCGTTCCCTCGCCCCGTCCTGCTGCGCAGGCTTCCCCTTCCGGGCGCTACGCGCTCGGCGCCATCCACGGGTATTGAAGAGTCCGCAGCGAAGGGCGTGGTTCTTCCCACCCGTAGCGCGAGCCGAGCACTGGACTGAGCAAGGTAAGCCCGCAGAGGCACCGCCAGGATGGCGGTGCCTCCACACGCGGGGCATGGATGCCCCGTGTGTGGAGCTCCGTAGCGAAGGAAGCGCGCAGGGAAGGTGCGGCTTCCGCGCCCCGCGCTCCGGGGGAATGGTTTTGGGCACTTTTGCCGAAACAAAAGTGCCCCGCCGCCCGGAGGCGGCGGAACTGATTTCGGCAGGGATGCCTTTACCGCCCCATCTCCCCGATGCCAAGCCCCACTTTCTGGGTAAAACTGAGATAATTCCCGCCTCACATTCCCAGGCTTCAGCGACATGTCCCAACCCCTCTGGGTCCCCGATCCCAATCGCATCCAGCAGGCCAACATCAGCCGCTTCCTCGACTACGTGCGCCGCGAATGCGATCCCCACGTAGCGAGCCAGGCGGCCCTCTACCAGTGGTCGGTCGAATACCCGGAGAAGTTCTGGCCCCAGGTCTGGGCCTTCTGCGGCATCAACGCGAGCCAGCACTGGGACGAGGTGCTGGTGGACGGGGACCGGATGCCGGGGGCCCGCTGGTTCCTGGGCAGCCGCCTCAACTTCGCCGAGAACCTCTTGCGCTACCGGGACGACCGCCCGGCCCTGGTGTTCCGCTCCGAGCGCGACGAGCGCGTGGCCCTCACTTACCGGGAACTCTACCGCCAGGTGGCGGGCCTCGCCGACGCCCTGCGCAAGTCCGGCGTGAGCGAGGGCGACCGGGTGGCGGGCTTCATGCCCAACCGCCCCGAGGCGGTCATCGGCATGCTGGCCGCCACCAGCCTCGGCGCCGTGTGGTCCTCCTGCTCCCCGGACTTCGGCATCAACGGCGTGCTGGACCGCTTCGGCCAGATCGCGCCCAAGGTGCTCATCACCGCCGATGCCTACCACTACGCCGGCAAGGACATCGACTGCCTGGAGCGCATCCGCGGCGTGCTGGAGAAACTCCCTTCCGTGGAGCGGGTGGTGGTGGTGCCCTACATCAAGGAGGTGCCGGACATCCATGCCCTGCCCAAGGCGGTGCACTGGAAGGACTACCTCACCGCCGCCACGGAGATCGAGTTCGCGCAGCTGCCCTTCGATCACCCGGTCTACATCATGTATTCCTCCGGCACCACGGGCGTGCCCAAGTGCATCGTGCACGGCGCCGGCGGCACCCTCATCCAGCACCTCAAAGAGCTGGTGCTGCACACGGACCTGAAGCGCGAGGACGTGCTGTTCTACTTCACCACCTGCGGCTGGATGATGTGGAACTGGCTGGTCTCGGGGCTCGCGGTGGGCGCGACGCTGCTGCTCTACGACGGCTCCCCCTTCCACCCGAGCCGCGACTGGCTGTGGCGCATCGCCGACGAGGAAGGCATCAGCGTCTTCGGCACCAGCGCCAAGTACCTCTCCGCCGCCGAGAAGTTCGAGGTGCGGCCGCGCGCGCACTACAAACTCGAGCCCCTGCGGGCCATCACCTCCACGGGCTCGCCGCTCCTGCCGGAGAGCTCCGAATACGTGTACCGGGACATCAAGGACAGCGTCTGCCTCTCCTCCATCTCCGGCGGCACGGACATCGTCTCCTGCTTCGCCCTCGGCAACCCCACGCTCCCGGTCTATCCCGGCGAGCTGCAGTGCCGGGGCCTCGGCATGGCGGTGGAGATCTGGGACGAGGACGGACGGAGCCTCCGCGCCGAGCCGGGCGAGCTCGTGTGCGTGAAGCCCTTCCCCTCCATGCCGGTGTACTTCTGGAACGACGCGGACGGGAAGAAGTACCACGAGGCCTACTTCGAGCGCTTCGAGAACGTCTGGCGCCACGGCGACTGGGCCGAGCTCACGCCCCGCGACGGGCTCGTGATCTACGGCCGCTCCGACGCCACCTTGAACCCCGGCGGCGTGCGCATCGGCACCGCCGAGATCTACCGCCAGGTGGAGAAGCTGCCGGAGATCGTGGAGAGCCTGGCGGTGGGCCAGGACTGGCAGGGGGACGTGCGCGTCGTGCTGTTCGTGCGCCTGCGCGAGGGCGTGAAGCTCGACGACGCCTTGCGCGACCGCATCAGGAAGACCATCCGCGAGAACACCACGCCGCGCCACGTGCCCGCCAAGATCGTGGCCGTGGCCGACATCCCGCGCACCATCAGCGGCAAGATCACCGAGCTCGCGGTGCGCAACGTGATCCACGGCCGGCCGGTGAAGAACACCGACGCCCTGGCGAACCCCCAGGCACTCGATCAATACCGCAACCTGCCTGAACTCCTCACGGATTGAGCCTGCCGTGAACGACGCCCGCGCGCCCGAGAGCCTGCGCCAGCGCTATGAAGCGGAGCTGGCCCGCCACGGCTACGAACGGGACCCCGCCCAGGAGAAGGCTGTGGCGGCCCTGGACCAGCTCCAGGCGAGGCTGCTCGCCGCTCCCCGTGCCTCCCTGTGGCGGCGGCTGCGGGGGCATCCTGCGCCGGCGGTGAAGGGCCTCTATCTCTGGGGCGGCGTGGGGCGGGGCAAGACCTGGCTCATGGATTGCTTCTACGACGGCCTGCCCTTCGAAGACAAGCTTAGGCTGCACTTCCACCGCTTCATGCACGAGGTGCACGGGGCCCTGAAGCGGCTACCGGAGGAGCAGGATCCCCTGGCGAAGGTGGCGGACCAGTTCCGGGCGCGGGCCCGGGTCATCTGCTTCGACGAGTTCTTCGTCTCGGACATCACCGACGCCATGCTCCTCGGGCGCCTCTTCGAGCACCTCTTCGCCCGGGGTGTGACGCTCGTCGCCACCTCCAACGTGCCGCCAGACGAGCTCTACAGGAACGGCCTGCAGCGGGAGCGCTTCCTGCCTGCCATCCGCCTCCTGAAGCAGAACACCCAGGTGCTGAACGTGGACGGCGGCACCGACTACCGCCTGCGCCACATGCAGGGCACCGAGCTCTTCTACGTGCCGGCCGGCCCCGAGGCGGACGCGCACCTCGCCGCCGTGTTCGAGCGCCTGGCAGGCCACCGCGCCGCGGAGTCCGGCCCCCTCACGGTGAACGACCGGCCCATCGCCACCCGGCGCCACGCGGACGGGGTCGCCTGGTTCGGGTTCCGGGAGCTCTGCGACGGGCCCCGCAGCCAGGAGGACTACATCGAGATCGCCCGCGGCTTCCACAGCGTGCTGCTGTCGGACATCCCGGCGCTCAACCGGGACACCGAGGACACGGCCCGGCGTTTCATCGCCCTGGTGGACGAGTTCTACGACCGGCGGGTGAAGCTCGCCGCCTCCGCCGCCGTGCCCCTGGCCGCGCTCTACCAGGGCAAGCGCCTCGGTTTCGAGTTCCAGCGGGCCCAGAGCCGGCTCACGGAGATGCAGACGCAGGAGTATCTCTCTCAGCCCCATCTACCGTAGAATCCGCCTAAAAATGGGTCTTTTGCCCTCTGGCGGTGTGACGGTCAGGACGACCTAACGCCGCGAAGGGCAGGACGCCCGAGAGCGGCGGGCGATCGTCTTCGCGCCTAGCCAGAGGCCAAAATCCCTCATTTTTAGAAACTTCTATTTTGGAAATACAGGAATAAACATGTCTTCTCCCGCTCCTTTCGATCAGCAGGCTTTCGATACCTGGCACAAGGCCCAGCAGGTGCAGGTGGCCGAGTACCTGCGCAAGATCCAGGTGTTCGACGGCGACATCTCCGGCGAGTGGTTGTGGATCATCCCCCACCGGGCCATGCTCGGCCGGGTATGGCCCAAGCACGGCGAGACCCCCAAGCTCTGGGTGATCACCGGTGTGGTGCCCACCGACCACGCGGAGTCCAACGCCGCCCGCAACTGCCGCGAGGCGGCCCGCTACTTCGCCCTGAAATGGCAGCTGGAAGCCGCCCGCCTCGGCCAGGGCAGCGGTACCGGCGCCGGCGAGGGCAAGATCGACTGGAACGAGATGGGCACCGGCATCGCCAGGCGCGCCGAGTGGCTGAACGATCTGGTGCAGGACGAGCGCCGCTGGATGCCGGACGGTCTGCCGCTCTATCGCGCGGACGTCGAAGCCGCTCAACGCTGACAACCGCCTCAAAAGCCGCTGCGCTTGTCATATCGGTTTTAGTCCTCTTGGTCCCGACGTCCGGGATTAGCCGTTGGAAGCTTCCCGGATGAGGTAGTCGTAGAGCAGATGGAAACGTTCACCGCTATGCTCCCCGAACAAGGGATCGTCCACATCGACGAACTTGCTCGAGATCATGGACCAGTCTGGGACTTTGAAACTAAGCAGGGTCTGCGGAAATAACACGCGCTCCTCAACCTCGGAGTGCTGCCGTTGCAATTGCAGATAGTGGCGCCCGAACTCTATCAATCGGCTGCGGGCTTCTGTTCCGGGTCTGGGCTGGTCCAAGCTTGCCTCGATGAGCCAGTCTTCGAGCCGGTAGATCTCGCGGTGCTGTTCTCTTAGCCGTGTCACATCAGCTTTCCAGGCAGGATCCAGCTCCACCAGGCGCTCGAAAATCGCATCCTCTTTAGGGTGATGGATGAGGCTGGGGAACTTGCGCATGTAGTAGAGGGCGTTCACCAATAGGACGGTATCGGCGTGGGCTTCCACTTCCAATAGGTCCAGCTGCCGCCCTATCAGCATCAGAATGCTGCGCATGTTGCTGTGTTCGCGGCGCAGAGCGTCTATCGCATGTGATTTCGGCATGACGGTCACGGAAATCATGGCTGGGGAGCTCCTTGCAGCGTATCCGCGAACCATACTGCCGCGGATGGTTCTGAAGGACCATGACTTGGATCAATTAGACGCAGGATAGCCTGGGGGAAGGAACAGACTCAGGGACGCATTTCACCCATGCACTGAGCCATATCGTGCAGTTTGTTCGCGTCTGAGAGCCGTATGGAACGGTGTTCGACGGCGATCAGCTTGTCCTTTTCGAACCGGGCGAATACCCGGCTGACGGTCTCAGGGGCCATGCGCAGGTAGTTGGCGATGTCCCGGCGCGACATGGTTAGGGTGAATTCCTTTGGGGAGAACCCACGCTGCTGGAAACGGCGGGATAGGCCGACCAGGAAGGCGGCGATGCGCTCTTCCGCGGTGAAGTCCCCGGCGAGCGTGGCCGCGTCCGCTATGTCTTTGCTCATGAGACGCAGTAGCTGGGCGCGCAATCCGTCAATCTGGCCAGCGAGGGCCCGTAACTGGTCGTAGGGCATCACGCAGACGCTCGCGGTATCGAGCGCCATCGCGTTGCAGACGTGCTTCTCAGGGTAGATCGCATCTAACCCCAGGAGTTCGCCTGCCAGGTGGAAACCCAGGACGTGCTCACGGCCTTCGCTATCGACGGTATAGCTCTTGTAGCTGCCGGCACGTACGGCATAGATGGCTTTGAAGGGATCCCCGACACGGAAGAGATATTCTCCTTCGTGCATCAGATCGGAACGGGTCACGAGGGCATCCATACGTTCGAGATCCGCCTGATCGAGCCCCATAGGCAGGCAGAGCTGGGCAAGTGAGCAGGTGCTGCAGGCGGCCTGCAGCTTCGGATGGAAGCCCGGTGAGTTTACGGCGGCGACAGTGGGGTCTTTGGCGACCTTATCCGCTGTTTTGGTCCTGGCCACGCTTGCCTATCCCGGAGAGAGTCCCTCTTACGACCGCAATTATGAACCGGGTCTCCTAATGGCACCAGCTACGCTCAAATTGCCCGTGAATAGAATGCTCCCGAAGGCTGGCTTGGCAGATAGGCGTCAAACTGCATGGCAAGGTTCCGAAGTAGGAACCGGCCCCGAGGCAAAACGCGGATCCGATCCGCCTCGACACTCAGGAGGCCATCCTTGGCCAGCGGCCGCAGGCGATGAAGTTCAGCTGAAAAGTACTCGAAGAACCGGATGTGGTGAATCTTCTCAACGTCGTCTATCTCCAATTCGCTGTAGCACATCAATCGGTTGATGATGTCCGCCCGCAGGCAGTCGTCATCGTTCAAGCTGAGCCCCCGAGCGATAGGTAGCCGCCCGCCGTCCAGGGCCGCATAGTACTCAGATAATGTCTTAGCATTCTGCGCGTATACACGGCCGACGTGGCCGATGGCGCTAAGGCCCAGACCGATGAGATCCAGGCCGGCCCGGGTTGAATATCCCTGAAAGTTCCGTTGTAAGCTGCCTCCCATGCGGGCGAGGGCGAGTGGGTCGTCGGGAAGGGCGAAATGGTCCATCCCCACGTACTCGTACCCGGCACGGGTGAGGAGCTCCGCCGTGAGGGCCAGGAGTTGCAGCCGCGTTCCGGCACCCGGCAAGTCGACTTCCGAGATATGGTGTTGTGCCTTGAAGTGCTGGGGCAGATGGGCGTACGCATAAACCGCGACCCGCCCAGGGCGCGCCTCGAGGATGGTATCCAAGGTGGCGCGGAACCCCGCCACCGTCTGTTTGGGCAGCCCGTATATCAGGTCCACTGAAACCGAGCTGAACCCGGCGGCCTTGGCCGCTTCGATCACTTCCAGGCAGTGCCCTGCGTCTTGCCGCCGGTTGACCGCCTTCTGCACGTCGGGATCGAAGTCCTGTATGCCGAAGCTCGCTCTGTTGAAGCCTATCTCGGCAAACGTGGCCATGCGCTCCGGCGTGACTGTGCGTGGATCGACTTCGATGGAAGCCTCCAGGCGTTCATTGCGCTTGATGTGGAAAGAATCCTGCAAGGCAGCCCAAAGGGACCTAAGCTGCTCGTCGGAAAGCATGGTCGGCGTCCCGCCTCCCAGATGGACCTGCTGCGCTTCCCGGTCGTGATCGAATAATTCTGCGTGCAACTGCACCTCACGCAGCAGTCGGCTCAGATAGTTAGCCACCCTCACGGGATCCCTGGTGATCAGCCTGGTGCACCCGCAATAGAAACATGGGCTGGCGCAATAAGGGAGATGCACGTAGACCGACAAATCCCGAGGTATCGGGTCATCGTTGGACCTGATCGCCTCTTGCCGATACCGCTCAGGTTCGAAATGCGATTCGAACTGCTGTGCGGTGGGATAAGACGTATATCGCGGTCCCGAGCAGTCATAGCGTCGAATCAAGTCGGCATCGAACTCCACGCGAGTCACTCCTAGATAGGGTATCAACGGGCGGAGTCAGCTTAGGCTCTGCCCGGAATGCGCAGCATTGACATGAATCACGTCCTCAACGGTTTTCCCGGCCTACGGCCCGCCGGGGTGTTTGATGGGTGCAGTAAACATGCCCCGAAATTGACCCAGATCAAGGCGATATCAGCGTTGCGACATTAGGCTTCATATTGCGTCAAAGACGCCTAATTCGCCGCTGGAGAAATTGCCATGAAAAGCAAGCCCCTTGTGGCTTCAATTGCGAAGGCAGCTGTATTTCTAGTTGCGACTACCCTCGCGCAGTCTGCGTTGGCTGTCCCAAGCTTCGCCCGCCAGACGGGGCTCGCCTGCAACGCCTGCCACACGGTGGCGCCGCAGCTCAACGCCTTCGGGCGCTTCTTCAAGCTGCACGGCTACGTGATGGGCTCGGAAAAGCTGAGCGGAGGTACTTCCCAGCTCAGCATCGACAAGTTCCCGCCGCTCTCCGCCATGATCATCCTGTCCGATACCCAGACCAGCAAGGCCCAGCCGGATACGGCTATAGCGGGGGCCGGCTCCCAGAACGGTTCGGCCTCCTTCCCGCAGCAGCTCAGCGTGTTCTACGCCGGCGCCATCGCCCAGCAGATGGGGGCATTCGCCCAGTTCACCTACACCCAGAGCAGTGACCACTTCACCATGGATAACACCGACGTGCGCTACGCCCAGGACGTCACCTGGGATGACGGGCAGGCCATGGTGTGGGGGGTCACGGTCAACAACAATCCGACCGTGCAGGACGTGTGGAACAGCACCCCTGCCTGGAGCTTCCGCTTCATCTCGTCGTCCGTGGCACCGAGCCCCAACGCCACGCCGCTGCTGGCGGGCCCGCTGGCGCAGAACGTCGCTGGCATCGGCACCTATGCCTGGCTCAACAACAGCTGGTACGGCGAATTCACCCTCTACCGCTCCAGCAAGGCGGGACAGGCCCAGCCCTACGACAGCACCGCCAGCAACGTGATCTCGGGCCTCGCCCCCTATGGCCGCGTCGCCTGGGAACATGCCTGGGCGGGGGACGTGGGGCAACATGACTTCGAGGTGGGGCTCATGGGCATGAGCGTGCACCAGTACCCGGGTGGCGGCCACGCGCTCTTCGGCCTCACCGACGATTACCGCGACACCGGAGTGGATGCCCAGTACCAGTACATCAAAGCCAATGACTCTTTCGCGCTGCACGCCAACTACATCCACGAGCAGCAGAACCTGAACGCCAGCGCCGCCCTCGGCCTGTCGGGGCCAAGCGACCACTTGAATTACTGGAACGTGAATGCCAGTTACTACTGGGACGGCGCCTATGGCCCGACCCTGGGTTACTTCGGCACATCCGGTAGCACCGATCCTCTGCTCTACGCGCCGGCACCCTTGACGGGCAGCGCCCTGGGTTCACCTGCCAGTAGCGGTTGGATCGCCCAGTGGACCTGGTTGCCCGTCATGAACGTGCAGGTCACGGCTCAGTACACCATCTACAGCAAGTTCAATGGTCGTTCCAACAATTATGACGGCGCGGGCCGCAATGCCTCGGACAACAACGCCCTTTACCTGGCTCTTTGGGTGCTTTGGTGATCCGGGATCGAATCGAAAAAGACTCATTCACAGGAGACAGAACATGAAGACCTTCATCCGCAGCATCGCGCTCATTGGCGGCCTTATCCTCGCGGGCGGCGCGTTCGCCGCGGATCACGTGATCCAAGAGCTCAACAACGGCCCCGAGGGTCCATTCGTGTTCAGCCCCTCGTATCTGCTGATCCAACCCGGCGACACCGTGACCTTCCAGCCCACGGACCAGGGTCACAACAGTGAATCGGTGTTCCTCCCCGAGGGCGCCGCCTCCTGGAAGAGCGACATCTCCCAGCCGGTCACCGTCACCTTCACCAAGCCGGGGGTTTACATCTACCAGTGCACGCCGCACAACCTGTTCGGCATGGTAGGGGTGATCGTGGTCGGCAGCGCGGTTAACGCAGCGGACGCCAAGAAGGCCGCCGACGCCATCGAGAAGAAGCAGATCATGAACCAGGGGCGCATCACCAAGATAATGGCGAACGTCCATTGACCGCAACGGCGGTACGGCAAATGCCGCTTTCTGCTCAAGGGTTCTTGAGGCTCGCGAAGTCGTCCACTTGGATCGCCTGGCGCCGGAGCTCTTCCGCGGCGCGCACCGCCGCCGCCTCGGCTGCCGTGAGCACGCCTTTCTCCACCGCCTCCTGCACCTGGGCGTCGCCCCGGGCCTGCAAGAGCTTGTCCCGGTGGGCGACCCTGAGCTTCTCGCGCAGCGGCCGGGTCTCCACCGCCTTCTCGAAGGCCTCGTCCAGGAGCCGCACTTTCTCGCGCCGATCCCGGGGCATGTACATGCCCGCCGTGAGCCGGTCCCGCTCCGCGCAAGGATGGGTGAGGATGCCGGCGACGCTGTGCTCCAGGGAATCGGCCGGGGCCCGATAAGGCATGCCTAAGGGGAACACCACGAAGCGCAGGCCGCGGGCCAGCCAGCGGCCCGGCATGTTCTTGAACAGCGCGTCGAAGCTCTGCTGGATCTTGTAGAGGCTGTCTTCGCAGACCCAGCTCAAGAGCGGCAGGTCGCCGGGGTTGTTGCCCTGGTCGTGGTAGTGCTTGAGGGCCGAGGAAGCGAGGTAGAGCTGGCTCACGATGTCCGCCATGCGCGACGACTGGCGTTCGCGGCGCTTGAGCTCCCCGCGCAGGGTGAGTAGGAGGGCGTCGGTGACGAAGGCGAAGGCCACGCTCATGCGGCCGAGCTGGCGGTAATAATGCTTCACCGCCTCCGGGCAGCTCGGCGTCGACATGAAGGTGGCGCCGGTGAGGCCGTGCAGCAGGGTACGGGCCTTGTTGCTCGCCATGAAGCCGATGTGGCCCATGAGCGCCTTGTCGAAGGCCTTGCGCGCCGCCTTCTCGTCCTTGTCCTTGGCCGCCTGCAGCTCCTGCAAGAGATAGGGATGGCAGCGGATGGCCCCCTGGCCGAAGGTGATGAGGTTGCGGGTGAGGATATTGTGGCCCTCCACCGTGATGCCCATCTGCGGGTAGCTGTGGAAGGGGCCGAGGGGGTTCTTGGGCCCGAGCGAGAGCGCCGCGCCGCCGTGCACGTCCATGGCGTCGTTCACCACCTGGCGCGCCCGGTCCGTGAGGTTGTACTTCACGATGGCCGAGATCACGGAGGGCTTGTGGCCCTGGTCCAGGGCCGCGAGAGTGGTGAGCCGGGCCGCGTCCATGGCGTAGGTGTTGCCGGCGAGATGCGCCAGGGCTTCCTGCACGCCCTCGAACTGGCTGATGGGCAGCTTGAACTGGCGGCGCACCCGGGCATAGGCGCCCGTCACGCGGGAGGCCAGCTTGGCGGTGGCGGTGCTCAGGGCCGGCAGCGAGATGGCGCGCCCGTCCGTGAGGCACTCCATCAGCATGCGCCAGCCCTTCCCCGCCATCGCCGGTCCCCCGACGATCCACTCCAGGGGGATGAACACGTCCTCACCGAAGATAGGCCCGTTCATGAAGGCCATGTGCAGCTGGTCGTGGCGGCTGCCCTTGCGCACGCCGGGCGTCGCCGCCGGCACCAGGGCGAGGGTGATGCCCACATGGCTGCGCTCGCCCAGGAGGTGCTCCGGGTCCTCAAGCTTGAAGGCCAGGCCCAACACCGTCGCCACCGGCGCCATGGAGATGTAGCGCTTCTCGAAGTTGAGGCGGATGCCTAGCACGTCCTGCTGGCCCCCGAACTCGCCGCGGCAGACCACGCCGACGTCGGGGATGGCGCCGGCGTCGCTGCCGGCCTCGGGGCCGGTGAGCGCGAAGCAGGGGATCTCCTCGCCCGCGGCGAGGCGCGGCAGCCAATGGCTCTTCTGGGCCTCGGTGCCGTACTTGAGCAGCAGCTTCCCGGGGCCTACGGAGTTGGGGATCATCACCGTGAGCGCGGCGCTGATGCTGCGGCTCGCGATCTTCATCACCACCGAGGCGTGGCCGGTGGCGGAGAAGGCCTTGCCGCCGTACTCCTTCGGGATGGTCATGCCGAAGAAACCTTCGCTACGGATGAAGCTCCAGGTCTCCGGCGTCAGGTCCTTGTCCACGTTGCAGATGCGGTGGTCGTCCAGCATGGCGCAGAGCCGTTCCGTGGGGCCGTCGAGGTACGCCTGCTCCTCCGCCGTGAGCCGCGCCGCCGGGAAGTCCAGGAGCTTCTGCCAGTCCGGGTCGCCGCTGAAGAGCTCCCCGTCCCACCACACCCCGCCCGCCTCCAGGGCATCCCGCTCCGTGGCGGAGATCTCCGGCATGGCCTTGCGGTAGAAGCGCAGCACCCGGTTGCTGATGACGGCGCGGCGCAGGAAGGGCAGCAGCCAGACGAGGACCGTGAACCAGTACAGGCACCAGAGGATCGCCTTCACCCCGCCGCTGGCGGCGCTGCCGCCGCTGAAAAGGATCGCGTAGACGCTGAGGCTGACGATCCACACGCCGCGGCCGGTGCGCGCTGCCGCGAGCACCGTGAGCATCACGATGAACAGCGGCCACCAGAAGAAGGCGTGGGTGAAATACTCCGCCATGTCTCAAACCCCGGTCTGGATCATTTATTACGCTTCGAAATCAGCTTGTTTATCCGGCGCCGCGTCGATGAAGGCTTTCAGGGTCAGGCAGTGCTCGTTGATGCGCTTGAGCGTCGGATAGGGCGTGACGTCCATCTCGAAGCGCTTGGCGTTGAACATCTGCGGCACCAGGAAGGCATCCGCGAGGGTGGGCGTATCGCCGTGGCAGAACTTGCCCGTGTCCGGGTTCCCGGCCATGAGCTGCTCCAGGGCCGCGAAGCCGTCCCCCATCCAGCGCTGCATCCAGCGCTTCTTCACCGCCGCATCCGCCCCGAACTCCTTCTCCAGGTACTGCATGACGCGCTGGTTGTTGAGCGGGTGGATGTCGCAGGCCACGATGAGGGCCAGCGCCCGCACCCGGGCCCGGCCCAGGGGGTCCCGCGGCAGGAGGCGCGGCTCCGGATGGATCTCGTCCACGTACTCGGCGATGGCGAGCGACTGGGTGAGGGTGTGTCCCTCGTCCTTCAGGGCCGGGATGAAGCACTGGGGATTCACCGCCTTGAACTCCGGCTTGTGCTGCTGGCCGCCGTCCTTCAGGAGGTGCACGTAGCGGTAGTCGGCCTGCAGGCCCTTGAGGTTGAGGACGATGCGCGCCCGGTAAGCGGCGGAACTGCGGAAATAGGTGTAGACCTCCATTTTATTGACTCCTGAACCTTATCGAAATCCTTTGGAACCAGATGCCTAAGAAAACCGCCGGAGCAATGAAAAGATAAGCGAGATGATCGGCATCCACGACCCAGCGATTGAATATTCCAAATACTCCCAGGAACCATCCGATAGAGTAAACGGGCATCACAAGAAGAAGCACCCATCGCAATACTGGGCTTGGGCCTGTGTCTCGCCTGGGAGTTCCAAATGCCATCAACATGATGACAAACAAATATGGAAGAACTACGAACAAGACCTGCGCTTTCAATACCTCGGACATTTTTTGCTCCGGAATACGGCTAGGACTTGTAAGGCTCAACCGTCTGTTCGATGGCCCCAAAGATGCTTTGGCCGGCGGCATCGAACATCTCGATGCGCACCCGGTCGCCGAACTTCATGAAGGGCGTCACGGCCTTGCCGCTCTTGATGACTTCCAGCACCCGCTTCTCCGCGAGGCAGGAAGATCCTTTCGATTCGTCATGGTTCGCGATGGTGCCGGAACCGACGATCGAGCCCGCCGCCAGGGGCCGGGTCTTGGCGGCATGGGCCACGAGCTCCGGGAAGCTGAACTGCATGTCCACGCCCGCGTTGGGTTCGCCGAATTTGGCACCGTTGAGATGGGTGACGAGGGGCAGATGTACCTTGCCGTCCTTCCAGGCGGCGCCGAGCTCGTCGGGCGTCAGCGCCGCGGGCGACAGCGCCGAGCGGGGCTTGCTCTGCAGGAAGCCGAAGCCCTTGGCGAGCTCGTCCGGGATGAGGTTGCGCAGGGACACGTCGTTCAGGATGAGCACCAGACGGATGTGCTTGGCTGCGTCCGCAGGGGATACGCCCATGGGCACGTCGTCCACCACCACGCCCACCTCCGACTCGAAGTCGATGCCGTAGTCCTCGCTCGCCATGCGGATGGGGTCGGTGGGAGCATGGAAGCCGTCGCTCACCGCCTGGTACATGAGCGGGTCCTTGAGGAAGCTCGGGGGCATCTCGGCGCCGCGGGCCTTGCGCACCCTTTCCACGTGGGCAAGGTAGGCGCTGCCGTCCACGAACTGGGGGGCGCGGGGCAGCACCGCCGCGAGATCGACCGGGTTCAACCGGAACGCATCTTTTGCCTTGCCGGCGTTGAGGGAATCCGATACGGATCGGAGCTTGTGCTCCGCCATGGCCCAGTTCTCCAGCGCGTTCACCAGGCTGCCGGCGATCTGCGGCACCTTCACGGCCTGCTGGAGTTTCTTGTCCACCACCACCAGCGTGCCGTCACGGCCGCCGGACTTGAGACTCGCGAGTTTCATTCCCTTAATGACTCCGGATAAAAAATGGCGGCCTGGCGGCCGCCGGTGTTCGACGTCGCCTCAGCGGCGCTTGGGATCGAAATGCTTCTTGATGCCCTGCCAGCACTCGTAGTAATCGCCCTGCAGCTCCTTGGATTCCAGCGCCTGCTTCGTGGGCCGGAACACGGCCCGGGCCTCGAACATGAAGGCCATGGTGTCGGTGATGTGCAGGGGCTTGCTGGTGTCGCCGGCCACCGCCTTCTCGTAGCTGCCGGCGTCGGGGCCGTGGCCGCTCATGCAGTTGTGCAGCGAGGCACCGCCGGGTACGAAGCCGCCGCCCTCCTTCGCGTCGTACACCCCGGTGATGAGGCCCATGAACTCCGAGGCCACGTTGCGGTGGAACCAGGGGGGCCGGAAGGTGTTCTCCGCCACCAGCCAGCGGGGCGGGAAGATCACGAAGTCCATGTTGGCGGTGCCGGCCGTGTCGCTCGGGGAGGTGAGCACCGTGAAGATGGAGGGATCCGGGTGATCGTAGCTGATGGAGCCGATGGTGTTGAAGCGCGTCAGCTCGTACTTGTAGGGCGCGTGGTTGCCGTGCCAGCCCACCACGTCGAGCGGCGAATGGCCGATCTCCGCGGACCAGAGCCGGCCCTGGAACTTGCCGATCAATTCAAAATGACCTTCCAGATCTTCATAGGCCGCCACGGGGTAGAGGAAATCCCGGGCGTTGGCGAGGGAATTCGAACCGATCGGGCCGAGCTCTGGCAGACGCAGGGGCGCGCCGAAGTTCTCAGCCACGTAGCCCCGGGCCTCCCCGTCCGGCAGCTCCACCCTGAAGCGGATGCCCCGGGGAATCACGGCGATCTCGAGCGGCACCACAGTGAGGATGCCGAGCTCGGTGGCGATCCTGAGGCGACCCTGCTGGGGCACGATCAGGAGCTCGCCGTCCGCGTCGTAGAAGTAGCGGCCCTGCATGGACTGGTTGGCGGCGTAGAGGTGCACCCCGAGACCCGTCTGGGCGGCGGCGCTGCCGTTGCCCGCCACGGTGACGAGGCCCGCCACGAAATCAGTGGGCGTGGACGGGATGGGTGTCGGACTCCAGCGCAGCTGGTTGGGGGTCGCCGGCACTTCGTCGAAGCGATTGTGGAAGCGGCCTTCAGGCAGGGCCTTGAAGGGCTTGTGCATGGCGGCGGGACGGATGCGGTAGAGCCAGCTGCGGCGGTTGCCGTGGCGCGGCGCGGTGAAGGCGGTGCCCGAGAGCTGCTCGGCGTAGAGACCGTAGGGCACCTTCTGGGGGGAGTTCTGGCCTACGGGCAACACACCCGGCAGCGCCTCGGTGGCGAACTCGTTGCCGAAGCCGGACTGGTAATGGCCCGCGTCCGCCGGTACAGCGGCGGCTTTGGGGTCCATGGCGCTCAGCTTCTGGCTCATTCGCGGCTCCCAAGTCGTATTAGAGGACGCCCCGCTTCATCTGATCGCGTTCAATACTCTCAAAGAGCGCCTGGAAGTTGCCCTCGCCGAAGCCCTCGTTGCCCTTGCGCTGGATGATCTCGAAGAACACCGGGCCGATGGCGTTCTGGGTGAAGATCTGCAGCAAGAGCTTCTTCTTGGTCTCCCGGTCCGCGTCGATGAGGATCTTGTTCTTGGCGAGCCGCGGCACGTCCTCGCCGTGGTTGGGCACCCGCTCGTCGATCATCTCGAAGTAGGCGTCCGGCGTGTCCAGGAACTTCTGGCCGGCAGCGCGCATGGCCTCCACCGTCGAGTAGATGTCGTTGGTGAAGCAGGCGATGTGCTGGATGCCCTCGCCGTGGTACTCGTCCAGGTACTCGTTGATCTGGCTCTTGGGGTCGCTGGACTCGTTGAGCGGGATGCGCACCATGCCGTCCGGCGCGGTCATGGCCTTGGAGATGAGGCCGGTCTTCGCGCCCTTGATGTCGAAGTAGCGGATCTCCCGGAAGTTGAACAGCTGCTCGTAGAACTTGGCGAACTTCTCCATGTTGCCGAAGTAGAGGTTGTGGGTGAGGTGGTCCACGAAGGTGAGGCCGAAACCCTTGGGATGCCTGTCGGCGCCGGGCAGGTACTCGAACTCGGCGTCATACACCGAACCCTTGGCGCTGTAGTGGTCCACCAGATACAGCATGCTGCCGCCGATGCCTTTGATCACCGGCACCTCCACCGCCTTGGTGGACTCGAGCTCGGTGACGGCCTCGCCGCCCTTCTTCAGGGCCTCGCCGCGCACGAAGGCGGCGGGCTTGCTGAAGCGGATGGCGAAACCGCAGGCGGAGGGGCCGTGCTTCTTGGCGAACTCGGAAGCGAAGGAGTCCGGCTCCTCGTTCACCAGGAAGTTGCACTCCCCCTGGCGATAAAGGGTGATGGCTTTCTTCTTATGCTTGGCCACGGGCTTGAAACCCAGCTTCGGGAACAAGTCATGGAGCAGCTTGGGGTTCGGCGCGGCGAATTCCACGAACTCGAAGCCATCCACCCCCATGGGGTTCTCGAACTGCTGCGGCTGCATGCCGACGTTGGGCTGTGCGCTCATGACCTGTCACCTCGGGACGGGAAATCTACAATCAATTCAGCATTATACCGCCCCTGAATATCGGCCCCCAACCAGTCGAAATAACTATGCCGGAATGCCTGAAAAACCGTCGCGAGCGCAGGCGGGGCTAGGCGCGGACGGGCGAGGTGCCTGAGTGTACAAACAGTACATGATGGCGCCGAGCCCGGCCGCAACACCGCCCTGCCAAGCGCAGCAGGTTTTTCAGGTATTTCGGCCGATCTCCGTGCGGACGTCGATTAGCTCCGGGAAGAAGGTCAAAGAGAGAGCCTTCTCCAGGAACTTCACGCCGGAGGAGCCGCCGGTACCGGTCTTGTGGCCGATGATGCGTTCCACGGTCTTCATGTGCCGGAAACGCCAGAGCTGGAAGTACTCCTCCACGTCCACGAGCTTCTCGCACATCTCGTAGGCGTCCCACCAGTCGCCGGTGGTCTCGTAGATGGTCTTGAACACGGCGGTGACGCCCGGATGCCGCTCGTAGGGCTGGCTCCAGTCCCGCTCCACCCGTTCCTGGGGGATGGGCAGGCCGCGGCGCTTCAGGTACCGCAGGAACTCGTCGTAGAGGCTGGGCTTCTTGAGCAGCCCTTCCAGCCAGGCCTGGATGGAGGGCTCGTGGCGGAACACGCCGATCATGTCCGCGTTCTTGTTGCCCAGCATGAACTCCAGCGCCCGGTACTGGGGCGACTGGAAGCCGGAAGCCGTGCCGAGGTTGTGGCGGAACTGGGTGTACTCGGTGGGGGTGAGGGTCTCCAGCACCGCCCACTGGTTGAAGAGCTGCATCTGGATCTGCTTGATGCGGGAGAGGCCCTTGAAGCAGGGCTCGAGCTCGTCCTGCTGCACGAGGCGGATCACCGCCGTGAGCTCGTGCTCCACGAGCTTCATCCAGAGCTCGGAGGTCTGGTGCTGGATGATGAACAGCATCTCGTCGTGGTGCGGGGGCGCGCTCACGGGCTGCTGGGCCTTGAACAGGGTGTCGAGGCAGAGGTAGCCGGAATAGGTCTCCCGGCCCTTGAGGTCGGTATAGATGCCCTGCTCCAGCTCGCGCTTGTTGCCGCTCATGCCCGTGAAGACCCCGTCGGGACGCCCTGAATCCGGCCATTCTACCCGACCCCTCCCCGGGGCCCGGCCACCCCCGCCGGGAGCGCGGGGCCCCTCATGTATAATTGCCGCCCCGCTGCCCGGCCCCAAGCCCGGCGGCTTTCATCTATATAAGCACTCCCCGCCTGCGGGCCGGGGCCTCCTCGAGGGAGGCCCTTCAAGCGCCCCGGGCGGCTTTCCAGGAGGAGTACGCCTTGAAGACCGCCGCGACCTTCGAGATCAAGTACCAGCAGTACCTCGACCACGAAGCCAAGCTCGTGCAGAAGGAACTCCCCAAGTTCGCCAAGGACAAGGAGGAGCTCCTCAAGATGTACCGTGCCATGACCTTCGTGCGGGTCTTCGACACCAAGGCCATCGCGCTGCAGCGCACCGGCCAGCTCGGCACCTACGCCTCCTGCCTCGGCCACGAAGCCACCCACGTGGGCATCGGCGCCGCCATGAAGCAGGAAGACGCCTTCTTCCCCATGTACCGCGAATACGGCACCCAGTTCTACCGCGGCGTGCAGCCCCACGAGGTGCTGCTGTTCTGGGGCGGTGACGAGCGCGGCAACAACTTCTCGGGCCCCAAGCACGACTTCGCCTGGTGCGTGCCCATCGCCACCCAGTACCACCACGCGGCCGGCGCCGCCACCGCCTTCAAGCTGCGCAAGGAGAAGCGCGCGGCGGTGACGGTGATCGGCGACGGCGGCACCTCCCAGGGCGACTACTACGAAGCCATCAACTGCGCCGGCGCCTGGCAGCTGCCGGTGGTGTTCGTGGTGTGCAACAACAAGTGGGCCATCTC
>DASSIS010000084.1:0-21164 GCA_035691665.1 Gammaproteobacteria bacterium
TACGTTGGAGGCAAGAGTGGTGGCATCCACCGGTTCGTTGAAATAGATGTTGATGTCGGACTGAGTGCCGAAGCCGTCCAGGTGATTCAGCTCGAGCAAGGAGGCCTCGGATTCCTGCGCCTGCACGGAATTGTTGGCGGAGGCGGGGATATTAAGGGTGCCTGTCTTGCTGCCGTTGAAATAGAGGTCGTTCGGGAACGGCATCACGCCGCCCAGGGGCACGAAGCGGGCCTGGAATCCCGAGTTCGGGTTCGGATCACCCGAACCGCTGCTGCCCGACACGCAGGCAGCGAGTGGAACCAGGAGGCTGAGGATGACGGCAACACGGCGATTTATCATTGGTTTTGCTCCCTAAATTGCCAGGGTAGGGTACGCTGCCGTCCCTGGGGCTGGCAAGCCATGACCCCCTTGGAAATCAGCCAGTTCGGACGTCCAGATGAAGCACAATCCGGGCAGGGGATACCGCAACGAGTTCCGCATCATCGCGGGCCTCTGGCGGCGGCGCAAGCTCAAGTTCCCAGCGCTGCCGGGCATACGTCCGTCGCCTGACCGCGTGCGCGAGACGCTGTTCAACTGGCTGCAGGATCATATAGAGGGTGCCCGTTGCCTGGACCTCTTCGCCGGCAGCGGCGCCCTGGGCCTCGAAGCCCTGTCACGCGGCGCCGCGGCGACGGTGTTCGTGGACCGGGAGCGGGGCGTGACCGAAGCCTTGCGGAGCCATCTCGCCATGCTTGAGGCGGAAGGCGGCGAGGTGACGCAGGCGGATGCGCTCACCTGGCTCGGCGGCAGGCCCTCACCCTTCGACATCGTGTTCCTGGATCCGCCCTTCGACGCAGAGCTGTTGCCCGGGGTCGCCCGAGCGCTCGAAGGTGGCTGGCTCAAGCCTGGTGCATTCATCTATATGGAGTATCCGGCGGACCGGGTGCCGGCCCTGCCGACACACTGGAGTCCCTGGCGCGAGAGCCGCGCTGGCCGCGTGGGTTTCAAGCTCATGCGTATGGCGGTTTGATGCGTGCATAGAACCCCGGTATAAATGCCTGTCCAGCGGAGGCATCCATGGCCAGCATCCTCTACCCCGGTACCTTCGACCCCATCACCAACGGCCACGCCGACATCGTGCGTCGCGCCGCGCGCATGTTCGAGCAGGTGGTGGTGGCTATCGCCGCCAACCCCGGTAAAGCTCCGGCCTTCAGCCTGGATACCCGCGTACGGCTCGCCAAGGAAGTGCTGCACGATGTACGCAACGTGGAGGTGACCGGCTTCGCCGAACTCACGGTGGAGTTCGCCCGCAAGCACAAGCTGCAGGCGGTGCTGCGCGGCCTGCGCGCGGTCTCGGACTTCGAGTTCGAGTTCCAGCTCGCGGCCATGAATCGGCACCTGGGGCCCGAGGTGGAGACCATCTTCATGACCCCCGCCGAGCAGTTCACCTTCATCTCCTCGAGCCTGGTGCGGGAGATCGCCATCCTGGGGGGCGACGTGTCCCAGTTCGTGCATCCCGCCGTCCAGACAGAGTTGAAGAAACTGAAACGTTGAGTCCTTGTGGGTGCCTTAGAATAGAGCTATGGCCCTCAAGATCACCGATGCCTGCATCAACTGCGACGTGTGCGAGCCCGAGTGCCCGAACCACGCCATCTCCCAGGGTCCCGAGATCTATGTGATAGACCCGGCGTTGTGCACCGAGTGCGTGGGGCACTTCGACAAGCCTCAGTGCCAGCAGGTATGCCCGGTGGACTGCATACCCCTGGATCCCGAGCACGAAGAGACCCAGGAGGAGTTGCAAGAGAAGTATCTCCGCCTCACTTCCAAGACCTGAGCGCCCCAACATGAAACTGCGTGTCCTGATCTCCCTCCTCGCGTTCGTCTCCCTCCCGGCGTGGGCGGCAACGCCCCAGAAACCGCCCGAGGCGGCCATCGCCAGCGCCCACCCGCTCGCCACCGCGGCGGGCATGGAAGTGCTGAAGGAGGGCGGCAACGCCTTCGACGCCGCCATCGCCGTGAGCGCCGCGCTGGCGGTGGTGGAGTCATACAGTTCCGGCCTCGGCGGCGGCGGGTATTACCTGCTGCACATGGCTGAGGGCAACCACGACGTGATGGTGGATGGCCGCGAGACCGCCCCGGCGGCGGCGAGCCACGACATGTATCTCGACAAGTCCGGCGATCTCAGGACTTCTTCCGTGCGCCGCGGCGCGCTCTCGGCCGGCATCCCCGGCACGCCGGCGGCGCTCGTGGACCTCTCCAGGTACGGCCGCCTGTCCCTGGCCAAGGACCTGGCGCCGGCCATCGCGCTAGCCCGGGACGGCTTCAAGGTGGACGAACGCTTCGCCGCCATCACCGAGGAGACCCTGGATACCCTCACCCAGCTTTGCGGCAAGGCCTGCCCCTTCCTGGTGGACGGTCGCGCGCCGGAAGCGGGGACGCTGCTCAAGCAGCCCGAGCTCGCCGCGACGCTGCAGACCCTCGCCGAGAAAGGTGCGGCCGGTTTCTATACCGGTGAGGTGGCGAAGGAGATGGTGGATGCGGTGCGCGCCGTGGGCGGCATCTGGAGCCTGGACGATCTCAAGGATTACAAGGTCGTCGAGCGTGCACCCCTCACTGGCGACTACCGGGGCTATCACATCGTCACTGCCGCGCCCTCGGCCTCGGGCGGCGTGGTGTTGCTGGAAACCCTGAACATCCTGTCCGGATATGATCTGGACAAGATGGATGAGGCCACCCGCGCCCATTACATCGTGGAAGCCTGGCGCCGCGCTTACCGGGACCGCAACCAGTATCTGGGGGACCCGGTATTCGTGAAGATGCCCATCGCGAAGCTCTTGAGTGCCGATTACGCCGCGAAGCTGCGCGCCGGCATCAGTGCCGACAAGGCGACGCCCAGCAGCACGCTCCCGCCGGTGGTGAAGCTGAAGGACGGCGAGGGCGTGGACACCACCCATTTCTCCATCCTGGACGCGGAAGGCAACAGGGTGGCCGCCACCCAGACCGTCAACTTCCGCTATGGCTCCGGGATACTCGGCGGCAAGAGCGGCGTGATCCTGAACGACGAGATGGACGACTTCGCCGCCAAGCCCGGCGAGGCCAACGGCTTCGGCCTGGTGCAGGGCGAGGCCAACGCCGTGGCACCCGGCAAGCGGCCGCTCTCCAGCATGACGCCCACCTTCGTGGAGGGCCCGCGTGGCATCGCCATCGTAGGCACGCCCGGCGGCAGCCGCATCACCACCATGGTGACGCTCGCGGTGCTGGACTTCATCGACGGCGGTTCCGCGGTACAGATGACGGCGCTGCGCCGCTACCACCAGCAATACCTGCCGGACTCGGTGAGCTACGAGCCGGGTGCCTTCGGCGATGCCGCGCTCAAGGCGCTGGCCGGGATGGGCTATGAATTGAAGCCCGTGTCGCGGCCCTACGGCGACATGAACGTGGTGGTCTGGGACTACAAGACCGGCAAGGTGGAAGCGGCGACCGATCCCCGAGACAACGACGCGCTCGTGGATTTCTGATATTCGGCACGCCCAATAAAAAAGCCCCTTCCAGATGGAAGGGGCTTTTGTTTTTAGACCGTCACTGGCTGTGGTATTCGATCTGCACGAACAATGACCGGCCGGCGGTGTTGTAGCCGTTGGCGGTCTGGTAGCGGGTGTCCAAGAGGTTGTCCACCCGCGCCAGCAATGCGAATCCCTGGCCCAGTTCCCGATGCACGCTCAGGCCCAAGAGCAGGTAGCCGCCGTCGGTGGCGGGGTTGCCGGCCTGGTCTATGTCGCTGCGCGGCCCGGTGAGGATGGCGTTGATGCCGGCACGGGTCAGGTCGTCGTGCCAGAGCAGGCTGCTCGTGAGGGTACGGCGCGCGCGGCGCAGGAGGTCCGTATCGTTGTCCAGGTCCTCGGGGCTTTGCACGCTGGCCTCGTTGCGCCAAGACCAGCTATCCCAGGATTGCTCGTAAGCGAGCTCCACGCCGCGCACCCGCGCGTGGCCCACGTTCTCGTTCTGGCCGGCGAAGGGGTTCACGGCCGTAGGCATGGGCTGGAAGACGATGAGGTCATCCAGCTTGTCCTGGAACAGGCTGGCGCTCAGCGCCTGGTCGTCCGAGAAATTGTGGCGTAATCCGAGCTCCAGGTTCTGGGAGGTCTCCGGCTGCAGGTTCGGGTTGCCGTCGAAGCCGAAACGATCCTCGGCGTTGGGGGCGCGGAAGCCGGTGCCGGCCCCGGCGGTCAGCTTGGTCACCGGGCTGAGGTCGTATCCGTAGTCCACGTTCCAGGTGGTGTGGTTGCCGAAGGCCTGGTCGTGGGTATCCCGTGCCGCCAGCACCAGGCGTTGGCCGCCCAGGTCCAGGTCGTCCTCCGCGTACAGCGCGTTCACCCGGTCGGTGGGATCGTAGCCGGTGCCGAAGGATTGGGCGGAGGCATGCTGTTCCTCGGTATACAGGCCTGCCGTCAGCAGCTGCTGGTCGCTCAAGGAGACGTCGTTCTGCCAGTCCACCACATTGCGCTGCGAATGCAGGAAGTCGGGGCCCGCAGGCAGGTTCGACGAGTCCACTTCCCGCTGGCCGATCTCGTCGAGCGTGTGGTCGAGGCTCAGCTTGCTGTGCCAAGCGTCCGTGAACCGGCCGCCGATGCCGATACCGCTGGCCGCATCGCGGAAATCCTCCGCCAGTTGGGCGGGAGCGAAGGTGTTGAAATCCGAGCCTTGGTAGAGCGTGTAGCCGTTGCTCTGCCAGTGAGCGAAGTCCAGGTCCACCGCGCCGAGCTTGGTGTGGCCGTTGACGTTGAAAGTGCGGTTCTTGGTGCCGTCGTCCACGGTGCTGCCGGCCAGGGACGGGAAGCCGTCGGTGTGATAGTCATCGCCGGAGACGCTGATGGCGCTGTCGCCTTCGCCGTAGCTCACCTGCCCGCCGTTGTCGAAGCTGCCGTAGCGGCCCGCCCCGGCATGGGCGCCGTACTGCAAGCCAGGTTTGGCCGGTTTGGTGATGATGTTGATGACCCCGCCGATGGCGTCCGAGCCGTACAAGGAGGCCCGGGGGCCTTTCACGATCTCGATGCGCTCGATGTCCTGCAGGCGGATGTTCTCCAGCGGTGCGCCGCCGAGCGTGGTGGGGTTGATGCGCATGCCGTTGATCAGCACCAGGGTCTGGTTGCTGTTGGCGCCGCGCAGGAACAGGGACTCGGGCTGGCCCGGGCCGCCGGTCTGGGCGATGTCGAGGCCCGCGTACTGGCGCAGCACCGAGCCGACGTCTCCGCCCTGGGCGAGCGCGAGCTGCTCGGGACCGATGACGATCACCGGCGCCACTTCCTGGTCCGCGATCAGCGGAGTGCGGGTGGCGGTGACGCTGATGTCACCCAGTTCCGCGCTCCCGGCGCTCGGGGAGCCATCGGCGTAGGCCGGCGGCAGGCAAAGGAGCAGCGCGAACGCGCCGCCGAGATATGGAGTCTTACGCATGAGCATTCTCCCCGCACAGCACGCCCGCTGTGCGCAAACGGTGGTGACACCGGCGTCGTGGGGAGGAGGCGAGGGAGCGATGGACGCGACCCGCGCGCATCGCCCACCGCAATGCCGGAACGTGGAGCCGCATGGCTCCTGCATCCAGGCCGGTCTCCGGGCTCGCGAGCGGGAACCTTGCTAAGGTTCCCCGGGACCTCCGCCTTCCCACGCACAGGGCGCAGTGGCTTCGTGGAGGATCTCAAGCTCGCCTACCGTTGCGGGGGCAGCGCCGGAATTGTCTGATGACGCACCGGCTTCCCGAGTGTCTGCCGGAAGGCAGACGCCTGAAGGCGCGAGCACTCTATGCAGACGGGGAGGGGGTGTCAAGGCGCAAAAGAAAAGCCCCGCAGAGCGGGGGTGAGTCCGGTGCTTTTAAGCAGACAGCCACGGCTGTCTGTTTCGGACGAACGCGAGGCAGGAGCCGAACTGGGAGGCATACAGGGACGTTGGCCATCGACTCCAAAAAAGAAAGCCCCACCTAAGCGGGGCTTTCCCAAATCTCCACTCGAAGCTGTTTACTGAGCCTGGAACGCGGTGCCGTTCTTGATGTTCTCCACCACCTTGTTGGCCATGGTGGTGGCGAGCTTCTCGCCGCTGTCGAAGTCCTTGAGGTTGTTCACCACCACGGTCAGCTTGTAGCCCTCGGCGAAGGTGTAGAGCTGCACCGAGTGGCTGCCCATGGCGGGTTCGACATAGAGATAGAAGGAACCCGGCGCGAAACCCTGGGCCGGATGGGCGGTGGCGGGCTTGACGTTGTCTTTGTACACGCCGAGCTCGAAGTTCTGGTCCGAGGCGAGCGCCGCCTGCTGGTCCTTGGTCTTGTCGGCGGCCTGCAGCTGCACCAGGCCGTAGGTGGTGTTGCTGGCGTCGTTGAAGGCGCAGATGCTGCGCGGCGCGTCGTCGCCCGACATCCTGTTGGCGGTCAGGGTCTGGCCGAGGATGGCGCTGGCGTCGGCAGCGCTCACCGAAAGACAGGCCTCTATGACTTTCTTGGCGTTGGGATCGGGCTGCTGCTCGCAGCCGGAGATCAAGCCCAGGCTCGCCAGGGCGAGCAGCGGCAGGTAGCGCGTCAGTAGGGTCATCTTCATGCCTCGCAGTCTCGGAGGGGATTGTCACAAACGGGCCGCGGGCGCGGCCTCAAGGGCGCCAAGGATACCGCATCGGGCCCAGGGCGGCATCATCCGGGCAGGTAGGCCTTGCCGCCCTCCCAGGGCAGCACCCGTACCGGCACCCGGTAGAGGCGGGACAGGGTCTCGGGGCTCAGCATCTCGGCGCTCTCGCCGTGGGCCGAGCCGCCGTCGCCGAAGAGCATGAGGATGCGGTTGCAGAAGCGGGCCGCGAGGTTTATGTCGTGCAGGCTCATGAGCACCGCGCGCCCTTCCTGGGCCGTCAGCCGCTGCAGCTGGCCCAGGAGCGCCAGTTGGTGGTGCAGGTCCAGCTGTCCGGCCGGTTCATCCAGCAGGAACACCGCCGGGTCCTGCACCAGCACCGTGGCAAGGTCGAGGCGGCGGCGCTCGCCGCCGGAGAGCGAGGTCTGAGCGCGCTGCTCCAGGCCCTCGAGGCCCACGCTCTTCAGGGCGCGGCGTGCGATGGCCACGTCGCCGTGGGACTCCCAGCGCCAGAAGTCGAGGTGCGGGTGGCGGCCGATGAGTGCCGTCTCTAGCACCGTGGCAGGCAGGCTGTCCTCGGGTTGTTGCATGAGGAGCCCGAGACGCTGCGCCACCCGTCGCCGTGGCAGGGAGGCGAGCGGCGCGCCGTCGAGCAGCACTTCGCCGGCGGCGGCCGGACGCAGGCCGGTGAGGGTGTGCAGCAGCGTGGTCTTGCCGACGCCGTTGGCGCCGAGCAGTGCCACGCAGTCGCCCGGTCGGATCGCGAAGTCCAGCCCGCGGCAGACCTGCTTGCCGCCGATGTCTACCTCGAGGCTGCGGGCTTCGAGCAGTGTTGCCGGGTTCACAGCGGGCCCCGGGCGCGGTTGAGGAGATAGAGGAACAGCGGCACCCCGACGACGGACATCACCACCCCCACCGGGAGCTGCCGCGGTTCGGCCACGGTGCGCGCCAGGGTGTCGGCCAGCACCAGCAGGCAGCCGCCCAAGAGCACCGCCCCCGGCAACAGCCGGCGGTGGTCGCCGCCCACGACTAGGCGGAACATATGCGGCACCACCAGTCCCACGAAGCCGACGCTGCCCGCCTCGGTGACCGCCACGGCAGTGAACAGCGATGCACTTATATAGATCGCGATGGAGAGCGGGCGCACCGCGATACCGAGGGCCTCGGCGAGCGTCTCGCCGCGGGCGAGCACGTTGAGGTGTCGGGCGAAGGGGAGCCACAGGCCCAAACCCGCCGCGAGCGTGAACAGCGCCGTGACCCCCGCCGGCTGGTAGGAGAAATCCCCCATGATCCAGAACAACATGCCGTGCAGGCTGCTGTCGCTGCCGAGCACCAGCATGAGGCTGACGACCGCGGTCCAGCCCGATGCCACGGCGATGCCGGTGAGCAGGAGCCGCGTGGGGGTCCAGCCGCCGCGGCCGTGGGCCAGGGCGAACACGATGAGCGTCGAGACGAGTGCGCCGCTGAAAGCGCCGGCGTGCACCCACAGGCCCGCGAGACCGAAGAGCAGCGCCCCCAGGGCGCCCACCGCCGCGCCGCCGGAGACGCCGAGTATGTAGGGATCCGCAAGCGGATTGCGCAACAGCACCTGCATGAGCGTGCCGGCCAAGGCCAGCAAGCCACCCACGGCGAAAGCGCTCACGGTACGCGGCAGGCGCAGCTCTACCACCACGGTGTGGGTCATGGCGTCGCCGCCCCCCAAGAGCGCCTCCCAGAGCGCGTGCAGGGGGACAGAGGTGCTGCCCACCGCCAGCGAGAGCAGGAAGGCGCCCAGGCTCGCCAGGAGCAGCGCCGGGAGCCAGAGAGCGAGCGACGGCTGGCGCTGCATGCTCAGGCGGCGCCCGCGAGGCGCAGTTTCATCACCGGCCAGCCCCGCTCGCGGGCGGCCTCAGCCAGCACCGGGTCCGGGTTCACCGCCACCGGATGTTCCACCCGCTCCAGCAGCGGCAGGTCGTTGTGGGAGTCGGAGTAGAACCAGCACTCGCCGGCCGTGCACCCTTGCGCCGCGAGCCAGGCTTCGAGCTTCTGCACCTTGCCCTCCCGGAAGCAGGGCGGGCCGGTGACGCCGCCGGTGAAGCGACCGTCCCGCTGCTCGGGTTCGGTGGCGATGAGGTGCTCCACGCCAAGCTCTGCGGCGATGGGCGCGGTCACGAAGCTGTTGGTGGCGGTGATGATGATGCGGATATGTTCGGCGTGCTGCGCCAATAGCGCGCGGGAAGCTTGCGGGATGCGCGCGCGGATGCACTCCGCCACGAAGCGCTCGCGCCAGGCGTAGAGCGCCTCCGGCGGGTTGTCGCGCAGAGGCTTCAGGCCGAAGGTCAGGAACTCGTGCACGTCGAGCCGGCCGGCCACGTAGTCCGCGTGATAGCGGGCGTTGGCCGCCGCATAGTCCTTCGCATCCACCACGCCCTCGCGCACCAGGAAGCGGCCCCACAGGGAATCGCTGTCGCCGTCCAGCAGCGTGTGGTCCAGGTCAAAGAGGGCGAGTTTCACGGCGCTCATGGGCGGGAAGGGAGGGGCCTCGGGAGGGATGGCGGGATTGTAACCCGCGACCGCCGGTGCTTTGTCAGGCGGACGGGTTTATGGAACACTCCGGCCATGGACATCCAGGAGCGGCTCACCAAAGACGCGGTCATCGATGCTGAGGGCTTCCGGGCCAACGTGGGCATCATCCTCGCCCACCCGGACGACCGCTTGTTCTGGGCCCGGCGCGTGGGCCGCGCCGGCTGGCAGTTCCCCCAGGGCGGCATGCAGCCGGGCGAGAGTCCGGAAGAGACCCTGTTCCGGGAACTGGAGGAAGAGGTGGGGCTCAAGCCCGCCCAGGTGGAGATCCTGGGCCGCACCCGTGACTGGCTGCGCTACCTCTTGCCCGATCGCTACCAGCGCCATGCGAGCACCCCGCTGTGCATCGGCCAGAAACAGCGCTGGTTCCTGCTGCGCTTCAAGGACGCGGACGAGACGGTGCGGCTCGACGGTAACGCCGAGCCCGAGTTCGACGCCTGGCGCTGGGTCGAGTACTGGCATCCGCTGAGCGAAGTGATCTTCTTCAAGCGGCCCGTGTACCGCGCGGCGCTCACCGAGCTCGCCGCGGTGCTTTTCCTTCACGGAGCGCCACCGGTACCTACGCCGAAGCGCGGCCGCCGCCGGCGCGGCACGCGCTGAAGCTAGCCCACCTCGGCGGCGAGCTTCGCGAGCGCGTCGCCCGTGACGCGGTTGACGCGCCAATCGTGCAACATGCGCGCCCCCAGCCCTTGGTAGAAACGGATCGCCGGTTCGTTCCAGTCCAGCACCGCCCACTCGAAACGCCCGCAACCGCGCGAGACCGCGAGCCTGGCGAGATGCGCCAAGAGTTTCCGGCCCACGCCTTGCCCCCGGAGCTCCGGCTTCACGTACAGGTCTTCGAGATAGAGCCCGGGCTTGCCCAGGAAAGTGGAGAAGTTGTGGAAGAAGAGCGCGAAGCCCGCGGGCTTGCCGCCGGATTCCGCGATCAGGCACTCCGCGGCCGGCCGCGCGCCGAACAGGGACTCGCGGAGGACGGCTTCGGTGGCTACCACCTCGTGGGCGAGCTTCTCGTACTCGGCGAGCTCGCGGATGAAGCCGAGGATCAGGGAGACGTCGGCGGGCGTGGCGTTGCGGATGCGCAGGTCAGCGGACATATGGGCCTCCTTGGGGAGACCCACATTATGGACCTAATCAATTGAATTCATATTCCAAGCGCAGCACGAAGGTACGGTTCGGAGCGCCCTTGTTGATGCCATACACCAGGGCCGCGCTGTACTCGAACTCGTTGCCGCTGGCGGTGGGGATCTCGCCGTAGAGTGCTGGACCGATCTGGTGGCTCTCGTCCGTGGGCCGGTAGTAGGCCTCGAGACCGGGGGCCAACCAGGGGCGGACCTGGTAAGTCAGGGCGTAGCTCGCCCGGAACTCGTACTGGCGCTCGGCGCCGCCGCCCAGCTGCTTCTCCCAGATGAAGTTGAGACGCTGGTCGATGCGGTTGCTGCGCTTCTCGAACAGCGGACCGAACTCCAGCACGCCGGGCTCGTCCGGCGCGATGTTGTATTCGTAGGAGGCGAGGAAGCCGAAGTCCACCCAGTACTCGCCCGGGTCGGAGAGCTGGAGGGTGTTCTCGAACTCGTAGCTCTGGAGGGTGTTGGCTGCGCCCGGCTCGCGCTCGTAGGCGCCCACGTAGACCTCGGGCCGCCACCAGCCGGTGAAGGAGTGGGAGAGCGAGACCTCGTAGGCGCGTTCGCCCTGCAGCGCGGGGTCGCTGTCGCTGGTCTGGTGACCGCGGAACTCCACCTCGCTCTGGCCGTCCGTGACGTAGGGTGAGTAGACCACGAAATCGTCGTCCGCCCGGGCGGACGACGCAGCGATGCAGAGCAGGCCCAGCAGGGTGGCTGGGAAGAGCTTGGGTCGGATCGGGTTCACACTTCCATCCTTAATTATGGTTTTCGGGATACGCGCCTAGGATTCAATGCTTGTGTCTGCGGCCGTGCTGGTGATGGCGGCGGCCCATGAGCTGCATCGGTACGAAGATCGCCACCAGGGTCGCGACGTAGAATAGGAGCTGGATGCCCGAGGGGCGCGCGGTATAGCCCACGAGCACGTGCAGCATCTGGCCCGCGAGGCTGCCTTGGTCGAGCAGGCGCGAGCTGTCCCAGAGGCTGTTGCCGAGGGCGGGCAAGAGACCCGCCTGGTTGAGGAAACTCGCCGCCTGGGCGGCGAGGCCCGCGGCGATCAAGAGCACCAGCCAGCCCGTGACTATGAAGAAATACCGCATGGGGATCTTGAGCAGGCCGCGGTAGATGAACACCCCGAGCAGCACGCCGCAGGCCAGGCCCACGAAGCCGCCGGTGAGCATGCCCCAGAGATCGCCGCCGCCGGTGGCGATGGCCCACAGGAACAACACCACCTCCGAGCCCTCGCGCATGATGGCCACGAGGCAGATGACCATGAGCGCGGTGAGCGGCCGGCTGCCGCCCTGCACCGCCTGGCCGAGCTCGCGCACCTCCGCGGCCATGGCCCGGCCGTGGGAGCTCATCCAGATGTTGTGCCAGGCGAGCATGCCGACGGCGGCGAGCAGCACGCCGGCATCGAACAGCGGCTGGCCGCTGCCGGAGAAGGCGTTGGACAGGGCGTCGGCGAACAGCGCCACGAGACCCGCGCCGGCGACGCCGAGCGCGATGCCCGCCAGCACCCAGCGGCCGCGTCCGGGGATGCTGCGGCTCGCGCCCATCACGATGGCGATGATGAGCGCGGCCTCGATGGCCTCCCGGAACACGACGACGAGGGTGGCGAGCATGGGCTTACTTGGCCGTAGCGGCGACCACCACCCAACCCTCGGCGGACTGGTAGAAGTCGTTGAAGAAGCGGTAGCGGCCCGGATCGAGGGGGCCGATGTAAATCTTCACCTGGCCGTGGGCCGGCACCACGATCTCGCGCGAGAGGTCGTAGCTCTCGAACTCCGCCGGCAGGGCGTCCTGGTTGCGGATGATGAGTTCGACCTTCACGCCCGGCGGCAGCGGCAGCTCCTGCGGCACGAAGCCCCGGTCCTTGATGTCGAGAGTGACGGGGGCATCGGGGCCGGCGCCGAAGGTGTTCGTGGCCAGGAGCACCGAGGCCAAGAATAGGGGCAGGCGGGGGGCTATGTTCATCGCGCAGGTTCCCGGTGGTTTTCAAATGAGATTGATTCTCATTTGAGAGTTTACCGGAAACGAAACTAAATGACAATCATTCTCATTATTGCTCAAATCCCGGGCGGTCCGGGACCTGAGTCTCAAGCACAGGCTCTATCCAGGTCCTTACTACCTGCACCGCAGCATCCCTTGAGCTTCTAGACTTTCCTACAGCAGCTGGCGAATCTCGGCTGAGGGTGATCAGAAGGGCTTCACCACCACCAACAGCACGATGCCGAGCAGGAACAGCCCCGGCAGTTCGTTGTAGTAACGGTAGAAGCGTGCGCTCTTGCGGTTGCTGCCGGCGCGGAAGTCGCGCATGAACTTGTAGCAGCCGAAGTGGTAGAGCACGAGCAGCACCACGAGGCCGAGCTTCGCCTGCAGCCACGGCGGCGCGGGCCAGAACCAGCCGAACAAGAGCCAGGCGCCGAACACCACGGTGCCCACGGCCCCGATGCTCATCATGGCGAACAGGCGTCGCTCCATGAGCACGAAGCGCTCATGACCCGGCCGGTCGGAGGTGTCCGCGTGGTAGACGAAGAGCCGCGGCAGGTAGAACAGGCCCGCGAACCAGGTCACCATGAAGACGATATGTAGCCACTTGATCCAGAGCATCGAGAGCCCTCGGGACGGCGGGAATCCGCCGGAAAATCCGGGGGATTCTAGCATCGGGTAGCGTCCCTCCCGCCGCCCGCGTAACATTGGTCCCGCGAAGGTCGGTACCCGCACCCTGCTCCCATCCCCGGCCCCAAAGCATGACCAGACTCGTCGTCAAACACCATCGCCCAGTGCGTACCTGGCTGGCCGCCACCGGCATCACCGTGGCCATCGCCTTGGCGCTGTTCGGCGCCTACGCCTTCGGTGAATACCGCGCCGGCTTCGACCGGCAGGCGGCGGGCGCGCTGCAGGACGTGCTCGACCAGGCCCAGGAGGACAACGCCGCCCTCAAGGAGCAGATCGCGGTGCTGGAGCGCCAACGCGAGGTGGACTCGAGTTCCAGCCAGCAGGTGCAGCAGAGCCTGCAGGACCTGCAGCGCAAGCTCACCGACGAGCAGGAGGAACTGGCTTTCTACAGGGGCATCGTCTCCCCCTCGGCGGGCGAGGAAGGCGTGCGGGTGCAGAGCCTCAAGTTCGCCGGCGGTGGCGCGCCGCGGTTGTATCATTACCGTCTGGTGCTGATCCAGGTGCGCACCCGCGAGCTACGCATCTCGGGCAGCGTGGACGTCAGGATCTACGGTTCCACGGATGGTAAGCCCGTGATACTGGATACCCGTGACATCGCGCCCGGCACGAAGCCGTCCTATGGCTTCGCTTTCCAATATTTCCAGAGCCTGGAGGGCGACGTGTTCCTGCCGGCGAGCTTCATGCCGGGCCGGGTGGAAGTGACGGTACACGAGAACGGGCGCGATTCGACGCAGCAAAACTTCGATTGGACAAGTGTCAGCTCTTAGAGAGCTGACACTTGCGTGATAGAACCAGAAAAGCCCATCCTTGGACTTTTCTGGCTCGGCAGTCCGGCGCAGGTCCGGACTGCCTCCGCCGACTCAAACGCGGATGCGTTTGAGTCGCGCGCGATACGTCCGTGTATCGCAAAGACTTAAATTTGAGAGGTTGTACACATGTTCAGCGACGACAAGAAACAGCCCAAGGGCCGCATCGACACCCTCATCGGACGCAACAGCCGCATCCAGGGCGACCTCGCTTTCAGCGGCGGTCTCCACGTGGACGGCGAGATCCACGGCAACGTGAGCACCGAGGAAGGTACCGAGTCGGTGCTGAGCCTGAGCCAGAACGGCATCATCCGCGGCGAGGTGCGGGTGCCGCACATCATGATCAACGGCCTGGTGGAGGGCGACGTGCACGCCGAGAAGCGCCTGGAGCTCGGGCCTTTGGCCCGGGTCAACGGCGACGTGTACTACAACCTCGTCGAGATCGCGGTGGGCGCCGCGGTGAACGGCAAGCTGGTGCACAAGCCGGCGGCGCCGGTGCTGGCCCTGAGCCACCAGAAGGGCAAGGCGGCAGCGGGCGAGGCCTCCGAGGGCGGCAAGCGCGGCTGATATAATGGCACCCATGGACGCACAGACCACACCGCTGATGTTCACCGATGCCGCCGCCCGTAAGGTGCGGCAGCTCATCGAGGAAGAGGGCAACCGGGCCCTCAAGCTGCGCGTGTTCGTGACCGGCGGCGGCTGCTCCGGCTTCCAGTACGGCTTCACCTTCGACGAGAAGGTGGAGGAAGGGGATACCCAGGTCGAGAACGAGGGCGTCACCTTGCTGGTGGATCCCATGAGCTTCCCCTATCTCGCCGGCGCCGAGATCGACTACAGCGAGGGCCTGGAGGGCGCGCAGTTCGTGATCCGCAACCCTAACGCGACCACGACTTGTGGTTGCGGCTCTTCCTTCACCGTCTAGATCCCAAAAGCTACTGCGCTCGGCATAACTTCGTTCGGGGCAGGATGCCCACATGCCGCGGAGCACATGGATGTGCGAAAGCGGCGAGCGGTCCCCCTCCCTGGTGCGCCAACCAGCTTCGCCATCCTTGGCGAAGCGTGCGCTATATATAGCGCACCCTCCCGCGCCTCGTTCTGCCTTCGCTCGTCACGCTTTTGGGGTAGTGCTTTAAATAGGGTCAAAGAAAAGGGTGCTACGGCGCCTTTTTATTTTGATGCTGGGTAGATCGCCCCAAGGACCGTGGATTTCCCGGCGCCCGTCACCGACGGCAGGTTGCCGGGTTCGCCTTCCAGCGTCTGGTGGGCGAGCCAGGCGAAACCTGCCGCTTCCACCCAATCCGGATGGATGCCGAGTGCCTCGGTGCTCTGCACCGCGGTCTCCGGCAGGCAGGCGCTGAGGCGCGCCATGAGCTGCCGGTTGCGGGCGCCGCCGCCGCAGACGTAGAGGGCGCGCATCCGGTTCGCGTGCTTGAGGGCGGTGTCGGCGATGGAGCGGGCCGTGAGCTCGCACAGGGTAGCGGCCACGTCTCTCGCTTCGAGCTGCCGTGAGCCGAGCGCGGTCTCGAGCCAGGCTTGGTTGAAATGCTCGGGTCCGGTGCTCTTGGGCGGTGACGCGGCGAAGTAGGGGTCTTGGAGCAGTGTCTCCAGCAGCGCATCGTCCACGCGGCCCGAGGCGGCGAAGTCCCCGTCCTTGTCATAGGCGGTGCCGAGGTGTTCCCGGCTCCACAGGTCCATGAGCACGTTGCCGGGACCGGTGTCGAAGCCGCGCACCGCGCCGCCGGGCGGCAACAGCGTGATGTTGGCGATGCCGCCGATGTTGGCCACCACCCGCTCCTCCGTGGGATGCGAGAACGCCACGCGATGGAAGGCCGGCAGGAGCGGCGCCCCCTGGCCGCCGAGCGCCACGTCCCGGCGGCGGAAGTCCGCCACCACGGTGATGCCGCTGCGGGCGGCGATGACGTTGGGGTCCGCGATCTGCAGCGTGAAGGGGTGGCGCGCCCGGGGGCGGTGGCGCACGGTCTGGCCATGGCTGCCGATGGCGCGTACCGCGGTCGCCTTGGTGCCGGATTCCTCCAGCAAAGCGAGCGCGGCGGCGGCGAAGAGTTCCGCCAGCTCCACGTCGAGGCCGCCGAGCTCGTCGACCGGATCCTCTGCGTGGCGGCCGGCGGCGAGCTTGAGCACCCGCTCGCGCACGCTGTCGGGGTAGGGGGAGAAGTGGGTGGCGGTGATGTGCGGCGCCGGCGCGAACTCCATGAGCACGGCGTCGATGCCATCGGCGCTGGTGCCGGAGATGAGGCCGATGCAGGCGCCGCTCATCGGCGGGGATCAGTGGGCGGCGGTCTGGGTGCTGCCCGCGTCCTTGGCGGTCGCGGCCAGGCGTGTGTCATCGGCGCTGGTGAGCTGCGCCAGCACGTTCGCCGAGGCGCTATTGAAGTCAGCCAGGTATTGGGTAGACACCGGTGCCGTGTCCGGCAGCTTCACGGTGCGCGGGTTGCGCGGCACGCCGTTGATGCGCACCTCGAAGTGCAGGTGCGGGCCGGTGGCGAGCCCGGTCATGCCCACGTAGCCGATCACCTGCTCCTGCTTCACGTGCAGGCCGGAATGGGTGCCGGGCTTGAAGCGCGACAGGTGACCGTAGAGGGTGCTGTAGCCGCCGCCGTGGTCGATGATCATGCACTTGCCGTAGCCGCCCTTGTAGCCCTCGAACACGATGCGGCCGTCGCCGGCGGCCATGATCGGGGTGCCGCTCGGTGCGGCGTAGTCCACGCCCTGGTGGGCGCGGGTGAAGCCCAGGATCGGGTGCTTGCGGTGCAGGCTGAAGCCGGATGAGATGCGGCTGAAGGACACGGGCGCGCGCATCAGGGTCTTCTTCACGCTGCGGCCGTCCGGCGTGTAGTAGCCGGTCTGGCCCGCGGGATCGGTGTAACGCACCACGCGGTAAGTCTTGTTGCCGGCGTCGAACTCCGCCGCCAGGATCGGACCGTTGGTGATGGGCTGTCCGAGGCGTTGCAGCTTCTGGTAGACCAGGCTGAAGCGGTCGCCGTTCTGGATGTCGTGGGCGAAGTCGATGTCCCAGGCGAAGAGCTGGATCAGCTCCATGGTGGTGGCGTCGGAGAGGCCCGCGCGGCTCGCGGAATCGAACAGGGAGTTCTCGATGACGCCGTGGGCATAGGCCTCGGTCACGGTGAGCGGGATGTCCTTGAGCGTCGCGACGAAGCCCGTGCCCTCCCGGGTCACCTCCAGGGTGTGGGCGTCGTCGTAATGCATGCGCAGGCTCTGGATGTGCGCATCGGGGGTGTAGGTCACGTGGATCACGTCACCGGGCAGGATGCGTTTGAGGCGCTCGGCCGCCGTGTCCAGGTCCATGATGGCGGCGAGGTCCGTGGCGCTCAGGTTGCGGCTGGCGAAGAGCGCGGCCAGGGTGTCGCCGTCGGCCACCCGGAAGTTCGCGGTGGTCTCGGTGGGCACCGGGGGCACGGAGGTGGCCGGGGCCGCGGCCATGACGGCGGGGTCGTGGTCGGCCACGGCGGCCGGGACGTTCAGGAACTGGAAGGCGACGCCACCCGCCGTCGCCGCCACGAGCAGCAGCCAGTAGCGCCGGCGCACCCGGCGCAGGGCCGGTCCGGGCGAAAGGCCTGGCTTATAATCCCCGCCGTCGCGGGCCTGGGAGTCTTTCACGTGTCACCCCATGCAAAAACGGGCTAACACTAGCCTGTCGCGATTTGAGGGTCAATGCCCGGTTTTTCGCCTAAGTCCCTGAATTGGGCCGGAAATGGCCCCCGCCTGACGGTAAAATCCGTCTGTCGTCCGATGAATGTCGCCCCGAGGAGCTAAAGAGATGCCGACCCCCGCCGAGCAGCTCGCGGAACTCACCCGCGGTGCCGACGAGATCCTGCCGGAAGCCGAGCTGGCCGCCCGGCTCAAGGAAGGCCGGCCGCTGCGCATCAAGGCCGGCTTCGACCCCACGGCGCCGGACCTGCACCTCGGCCATACGGTGCTGCTCAACAAGATGCGCCGCTTCCAGGACTTCGGCCACGAGGTGATCTTCCTCGTCGGCGACTTCACCGGGATGATCGGCGACCCCACCGGCAAGAACGCCACCCGCAAGCCCCTCACCCGGGACGAGATCGCGGCCAACGCCATCACCTACGAGGCCCAGGTGTTCAAGATCCTGGACCCGCACAAGACCCGCATCGAGTTCAACTCCCGCTGGACCGAGAAGCTCGGAGCCGCGGGCCTGGTACAGCTCGCCGCCAAGCACACCGTGGCGCGCATGCTGGAGCGCGACGACTTCAGTAAGCGCTACGCTGCGGGCGAGCCCATCGCCATCCACGAGTTCCTCTATCCCCTGGTGCAGGGCTACGACTCGGTGGCGCTGCAGGCGGACGTGGAGCTCGGCGGCACCGACCAGAAGTTCAACCTATTGGTGGGCCGCCAGCTGCAGGAGCACTACGGCCAGAAGCCGCAGGTGGTGCTCACCATGCCGATCCTCGAGGGCCTGGACGGCGTGCAGAAGATGTCCAAGTCCCTCGGCAACTACATCGGCATCAGCGAGCCGCCGGGCGAGATGTTCGGCAAGCTCATGTCCATCTCCGACGATCTCATGTGGCGCTACTTCGAGCTCCTGAGCTTCCGCTCCCTCGCTGAGATCGGGGGCTTCAAGAAGCAGGTCGCCGGGGGCGCCAATCCGCGGGACATCAAGTTCCTGCTGGGCGAGGAGATCGTAGCGCGCTTCCACGGCGCGGCGGCGGGCCGCGCCGCCCAGCAGGAGTTCGTGGCCCGTTTCCAGAAGGGCGCCTTGCCGGAGGAGATGCCCGAGTTCGAGCTCGCTGCGGAACCCGGCGGCTTAGCCATCGGCGCGCTGCTCAAGCAGTGCGATCTCACCGCCAGCACCTCCGAGGCGAACCGCATGCTGGAGCAGGGCGGGGTGAAGGTGGACGGTGAGAAGGTCTCGGACCGGGGCCTGAAGCTCAAGCCCGGTGCGAGCTACGTGCTGCAGGTGGGCAAGCGCAAGTTCGCCCGCATCACCCTGAAGGCCGGCTGACGTGAGTCTGCGCGGCAAAAAGATCCTCCTCGGCGTGAGCGGCGGTGTAGCGGCCTACAAGAGCCCCGACATCGTGCGCCGCCTGCGCGAGGCCGGGGCGGAGGTGCAGGTGGTGATGACCGCCGGTGCCCAGCGTTTTGTCACGCCGCTCACCTTCCAGGCGGTATCCGGCCGGCCGGTGCGCAGCGAACTCTGGGACATGGCGGCGGAGCATGCCATGGGCCACATCGAGCTCGGCCGCTGGGCCGAGCTCGTGCTGGTGGCTCCCGCCACCGCGGACTTCATCGCGCATCTCGCCCAGGGCCTGGCCGTGGACCTCCTGGGCACGCTGTGCCTCGCCACCGAGGCGCCGGTGATGCTGGCCCCGGCCATGAATTGGGCCATGTGGCAGAACTCCGCCACCCAGGACAACGTGCAGCGCCTACGCGAGCGCGGCCTGCGCCTGCTCGGTCCCGTGGAGGGCGAGCTCGCCGAAGGCGAGATCGGCATGGGCCGGATGGTGGAGCCCGCCGACATCGTGGCGGCGCTCGCCGGGGACGCCGCTCACCCGCTCCAGGGCATGAAGGTGCTGGTGACCGCGGGACCGACCCGCGAGCCCATCGACCCCGTGCGCTACGTCTCCAACCATAGTTCCGGCAAGATGGGTTACGCCGTGGCCCGGGCCGCCGCCGAGGCGGGCGCCGAGGTCACGCTGGTGAGCGGTCCGGTGCACCTCGCCACGCCCCGCGACGTGCGCCGGGTGGACGTGGAGACCGCTGCCGAGATGCACGCCGCGGTGATGCGCGAAGTGGGCGACGCCCACATCTTCATCGCCGCCGCCGCGGTGGCAGACTATGCGCCCGGCAAGCGCGCCACCCAGAAGATCAAGAAGCAGGGTGCGCCCACGCTCGCCCTCTCGATGCGGAAGACCCCGGACATCCTGGCCGAGGTGGCGCGCCGGCGGCAGCGGCCCTACACCGTGGGTTTCGCCGCCGAGACCGAGCAGCTGGAGAAGCACGCTCGCGATAAGCTCGACAAGAAGCACCTCGACTTGGTGGCGGCGAACCTGGTGGGCGGCGGCCGCGGTTTCGACCGGGATGACAACGCGCTCACGGTGTACTGGAAGGGGGGTGCCGAGGAACTCGGCCATGCCTCCAAGCTCGACCTGGCGCGTCGCTTGATTAAACTGATTAGTGAGCATTACGAACGTAGATCTTAGTCAGCGCCGCAAAAGCTGCTGCGCTCGGCATGACGTCGTTACGCTCCGGCTCGCAATTCTCACGTACACCAAGAGTACGCTGCGGTTGCTCGCCTCGCGCGCCTCGTCCTGCCTTCGCTCGCGACGCTTTTGCGACGGGTATCGCTCAGCAGAGAGTATCTAATGCATATCGTGAAGGTGAAGATATTGGATGCGCGCATCGGCAAGGAATTCCCCCTGCCGCAGCACGCGACAGCGGGTTCCGCCGGGATGGACCTGCGTGCCTGTATCAAGGAACCGCTCGTGCTCTCGCCCGGGGAGACGGCGCTCATCCCTTCCGGCATCGCCATCCATCTGGAGGACCCGGCTTACGCCGCCGTGCTGCTGCCGCGCTCGGGGCTGGGCCACAAGCACGGCATCGTGCTCGGCAACCTGGTGGGGCTCATCGATTCGGATTATCAGGGGGAGGTGAAGGTCTCCTGCTGGAACCGGAGCAAGGAGAGCTTCACGGTGCAACCCGGCGAGCGCATCGCCCAGATGGTGGTCCTGCCGGTGGTGCAGACCCAGTTCGAGGTGGTGAGCGAGTTCGAAGGGAGCAGCCGCGGCGCGGGCGGCTTCGGGCACTCGGGGAAGAGTTGATACCGCACGAGCGTGCGAATAAAAACGCCGCCTTTGAGGCGGCGTTTTTATTTTGGGTGCTATGGGGTTACTGATGGGTTGCCGCAGCCGGGGGCGCGGTGAGCTGCTGGTAACGAGCGATGTCGGCCGCGAATTGCGCTTGTACTTGCTGCTTGTGCTGTTGTTCCTGCAGCAGTTGTTGCTGGTTGGCGACCAGCTGCGCCTGGGTGTCGCTCAGTTGCTTTTCCAGCTGCGGCGTCACCGGCTTGTTCTTGCTCTGCAGCTCGTTGGCCCGACCCTGCAGGTCCGCCAGGGTGTTCTGTAGCCCGGTGATGGTGCCGTTGAACACGTTGATTTGTGCGTCGATCGCAGTGATCTTGCTGTCCCGGTCGCGGGTCATATCGGCCGTGGAACTATAGGTGTCGAGCAGCACCTTGTCGCGGGCGTTCTGGGCCGCCGCCGCCTGAGCCTGCGCTGCGGCCGCCTGTTGCGCCTGTGCCTCGGCAGCGATCTCTTGCGGCGTCTTCTGGGCCGCGGTGGCCTTGATGACGTTGCCCTGGCTGTCGATCTGCTCGTTCGCCTGGGCGGCATATTCCGGCGGGATGCTGCTCCCGTAAT
>DASSIS010000085.1:0-20902 GCA_035691665.1 Gammaproteobacteria bacterium
AGCACCTGCAGGCGCACCACGGTGCCGGGGGTGCCGCGGATCAGGGTCACCACGTCGTCCAGCCGCCAGCCCACCACGTCCACCATGTCGCCGTCCGCGCCCTGGGCCACGCCCGTGATGCGGTCGTCGGGCTGCAGGCGCTTGTCGCGGGCCGCGGGGCCGCCGGGGAGCAGGTGGTCCACCCGGGTGTATTCGCCGTCGGAGATCAGCGAGGCGCCGATCCCCTGCAATTTCAGGCTCATCTGGATCTGGAACTCCTCCGACTGGCTCGGCGGGAAGTAGTCGGTGTGCGGGTCCACCGAGTGCACGTAGGAGTTCATGAACAGGGAGAACACGTCGGTGGCGTTCACCTGGTTGGTGCGGTAGGCGAAGTTCTGGTAGCGCTTGCGCAGGGTCTCGGCCGCCTGGGGCCAGGTCTTGCCGGCGAGCATGAGGTTGATGGCGTCGTTCTTGACGCGCTTGCGCCACAGGTCGTCGAGCTCGGCGCTGTCCTTCGCCCAGGGGGCCTTGGTGCGGTCGAAGCTGTAGCTCTCCTTCACCGTGAAATCCGGCTCCTTGGAGAGCACTTGCAGGGCGTACTGCAGGCGCTCGTCGACCCGCTTCTGGTACAGGTTGTAGATGTCGAAGGCGGGCTGCACCCGGCCGTCCTTGATGTCGTCGCCCAAGGTCAGTTTCAGGTTCGAGATGCCGTCCACGTCCGCTTGGGTGAAGTAGCTGCGGTTCGGGTCCAGGTCCTCGAGGTAATGCTTGAAGATCTGCTGGGAGAGCGCCTCGTCCAGGGGCCGGTTCGAGTAGTGGTCGCGTTCCAGGAGCCCGGCGATGAGCTGGTCCATCATCCCGTCGCGGGGGTCGGGCGCGAGGCTCTTGGGTGCCGCGAGCGTGACCGGCGCGGGGGCGGTGACGGTGGCGAAGGCCGGCAGGGAGGCGGTGAGCAGGGCGCCTGCCAGGAGGAGCGACGGGGACTTGCGGTACATGGGGTAAGGGATCCTGGATCCGAGGCAGGGGAGGGTGGGACGGCTATATATAAGCATAGGGGATGCCGCCCCCGGGCGCGAGTGCCGTTTACAATAGCGCCCCCGCCGGCCAGGAACAGAGCCCCGCATGCGTCCCATGACCTTCATCAACGGTGTCATCCTCGGCAGTTCCGGGGCGCTCGGCGGCGTGCTCGTGATCCTCATCTTCTTCCGCTGGGTGCTGACCCAGGATTCCACGCTGGATCAGACCGTGGTGCTGAGCAGCCTGCCGCTGCATGAGCTCGTGAAGGACATGCTGATCTTCCTCGTCATGGCGGGCGTCTCCGGCACAGCTTTCGTAGGCGAACTGTTCCGCAAGCCCTGGCGCGGGGTGCCGGACTACCTGCAGGCGGTGCTGCTCGTGGGCATCATCCTGTACTTCTTCGCCGATCCTGCGACCCGTGGCCGTGATCTCGTGCTGCTGGGCCTGGCCGCGCTCGCGGGCGCCGTGCTGCTCACGGCCATGAGCCGTCTGGGCCTGCTCCGGCGCATCGCGACCTGGCTGGAAGACTAGGCCCGGAGGGCTTGTCACAAGGCCCCGCGGCGGAACTTCTGAATCAGGTTTTTATCAGGTTTTTATCGGGTTTTCCGCTGGCAAAGCCGCGCCCGGCGGGTTAAGTTTTTGTCCCGAATACGCATCAATCCCCCCGTTTGTAAAGGGCTGTAGGAGGGGGGGGATTGGGGCATAATGTAGGGTACGGGTTCCTCGGAAAAGGCCGACTGGTTCATTGACTTAACCGGCCGGATTCGAGTAAAACACGTGGCCCACGAAACGGTGCGCTGGGAGATTCTGCGGGCTTCCCGCTCTGCGGATCTCCCGTGCGCGTTTGCAACAGAGCGAATACCACTTCCGGTATTTCAGGAGACATCCAAGTGAGCTTTCAAGAGTTGATCCATATCGCCGCAGTATCCGGCGGCATCCTTTACGTCATCACTTTCCTCTTGCTGGTCGGGCTCACCATCATCGTCGACCGCACCTGGTACCTTGCCAAGATCGTCCGTCAGGGCGAGCTGATCGCGGGCACCGTGCTTGAGATGGAAGACGTGGATCGCGACGTGCTGATGGATCTGGCCGTCCGTACCGCCAAGTACCCCCAGGGCGCCGTGCTCGAAGTGGCGCTCAAGTACCCCGATGTGAAGGATCCGGTGCGTCTCGCCGACCTCATCGAGGAAACCATCATGCTCCAGGCCCCGCGCATCGACCGCAGCCTGTGGATGCTCGACACCATCGTGACGCTCGGACCGCTGCTCGGTCTGCTCGGCACCATCGTGGGCATCTTCGAGGCCTTCAAGGTGCTGGGCGCCGCCGATACGGCTCCGACCAAGGTGACCGGCGGCGTGGCCGAGGCCTTGATCGCCACCGCGGCCGGCCTGTTCGTGGCCATCTTGGGCCTGGTGTTCTTCAACGGCCTGAATAACCGCGTCCGCCTGATCATGCATCAGATGGAAGCCATCAAGGTCATGCTGGTGAACCGTCTCACCTGAGACGGGTCCCGACCTTGAGAGTGTTGTCAAACAACTTCAGTTGGCTGTCGTAAAGACGCCGAGGAAGGTTTTGCGATGAAATCTTTTGAAGCCAAGAAGGGCAGAATCGAGATCATCCCGATGATCGACATCATGTTCTTCCTGTTGGTGTTCTTCGTGATGATCACCCTGCGCATGATCCCGGCCACCGGTATCGCCTCCAAGCTGCCCCGCAGCAGCACGGCGGTGAACATCGAACGGCCGAAGATCATCGTCAGCCTGCTCGCTGACGGCGAGATCGTGGTCGATGACCAGAAGATGACCTCGGACCAGCTCACGTCCTATCTTCTGGGTCAGGACCCGGCCCATGCCAACGTGACGATCGCCGGTGCCAAGGAGACCACTCTCCAGTACCTCGTCATCGTCATGGACGCATGCCGCTCCGCGGGCGTGACCGAGATCGGTATCGCCGCCAAGAACACCGACTAAGAAGGCCCTACCGTGGCACAGCAGAAATACGTATTTTCTGAGGGACTGTTCACAGTCCAGAAGCTGCGATCGCTCGGGGCGGCCGCCATACTCGAGGTCCTCATCGGCGTCGGTCTGGCGGGCATCCTGATCTACCAGCAGCTGCATCCGAGCCCGCCGCCGCCGCCCGTGCAGACGGCCGCGGTCACCATCCCGCCCAATCCGCCGCCGCCGCCGCCTCCGCCGCCGCACAACGTGCCGACGCCGCAGCCGCCGCAGCCGCAGCCCTTGAGCGAGGTGCCGCCGATCCCGACGCCGATCCCGACGCCGAACGCGGTGCCGGTCCAGCCGCCGTCTCCGCCGCCGATCCCGACGTCGAAGCCGGTGAACCAGGACACGATCATGGCGGAGTTCACCGCGAGCATGCACGCGGCGATCGAGGCTCAGAAGCAGTACCCGAAGGAAGCGATCCTCGCGGGCGATACCGGCACGGTGACCCTGTCGTTCGACTACGTGAACGGCGTGGTCAGCAACGTCAAGGTGGACAAGAGCAGCGGCTCACGCTCTCTCGACCGCGCTGCGATCGCGGCGGTGAACAAGGCGACCATGCCGCCGAAGCCGGCCGAGCTCGCGGGCATCAGCCACTTCGTGATCTTGCTGAACTTCAACCTGGGTGGGTGAGCCGCGTTAGCGGCGAACGGGCGGACAGGATGTTCGCCCTGGACTTTCCGGCGGAGCTGGATGCGTAGCCGGAAAGGACCAGACATCGAGACCATAAAAAAGGCCCGCCATCAGGCGGGCCTTTTCTTTGCGTGTAGCCCTAGAAATCCAGGGTCTGGCCGACCTGCATCACGTCCAGCTTGGCCTTCACGTGGTGGGCCTTGAGCTGCTTCCGGAATTCCTCCGGCGTGCCGGTGAGGATGGGGAAGGTGCCGTAGTGCATGGGGATCACCACCTTCGGATGCACCAGCATCACCGCCATGGCCGCGTCCTTCGGGCCCATGGTGAAGTGGTCGCCGATGCAGGTGAGCATCACGTCCACCTTGTCCATGCCGATGAACTTCATGTCGCCGAAGAGCGCGGTGTCACCGGTGTGGTAGAAGGTCGGGCCGTCCTTGATGCGGATCACGAAGCCGCCGGCCGGGCCGCCGCTGACCACGCTCGGCGCCACGCCGCTGGCCGCCGGGGGCGAGAAGGTGCCGCCGTGCACCGCGGGCACCAGCTTCACCTGCACCTCGCCGTCCAGCAGCGTCAGGGTGCCGCCGAAGTGGCCCAGGGTGCCGAAGCCCGCCTGCTTGGCGGGGTAGCCGAGCGCATCCACCATGGCGCTGCCGAGGTCGTAGTTGGTCACGAGCTGGGCGCCGGTGCGCTTGCCGATCTCCACCGCGTCGCCGATGTGGTCGAAGTGCCCGTGGGTCACGAGGATCAGATCCACCTTGTCCAAGGCCGCCAGGTCATCCTTGCCCTTGGGGTTCGCGGGGTTGGTGATCCAGGGGTCGATGAGGAGCACGTGGCCCTGCGGCGTCACGATCTTGAAGGCGGAGTGGCCGTACCAGGTGACGCTGGTCTTTCCCTTGGCCAGGACCGCCGGCGCCAGCATGAGGGCGGTGATGGCGGCCAGTACTGCGAGTGTCCTGCGCAACATGAGGTTCTCCGGTTGGGGCTGATGGGACGGGAGACCTAAGTCTAGCTGGGTTTATTCCGGGTGCCATCGCGGTGGCGGTTGACAGCCTATCGCGCGACATGGTCTCTTACATATTGGGTGATGGAGTCCACCTTGAACCGCCCGGAAATCGTTCCGGCGCTGATGACTCCTACTGGATTGGCTAATCGACTGCCTCTGCAAAAGCCCGTCCTGGGCTTTTGCAGACTCGGCGAGTCCGGTACATGCCCGGACTCGCCTCCGCCGAATCAAGCGTTTCACGCTTGATTCGCGTGTGGCATGTCCCTGCGCCACTTGGCGCCTGGTAACCGGTTCGGGAGGAGCGTCGCAATTATGTGGAATTATGTCGCCGTGGCCTTGGGCGGGATCGTGGGCTGCTGCGCGCGCTACGGCGTGAGCCAGGCGGTGCAGGTCTATTACGGCAAGAGCTTCCCGCTCGCCACCCTCATCATCAACGTCTCGGGATGCCTCGCCATGGGCTTCCTGTTCTACCTCACCCTGGAGCGGGTCAGCATCAGCCCCTCCATGCGGGTGGCGTTGCTCACCGGCGTCCTGGGCGGTTACACCACTTTCTCCACCTTCGCCATGGAAGCCCTGGTGCTGGCGGAGGACGGCGAGCTGCGCACGGCGTTGCTCTATATCACCCTCTCCGTGGTGCTCGGCATCGGGGCCGCCTTCCTGGGCGCATACTGGGCCCGCAGTATCTGACGGGGTGGACCATGGATAAAGATATGATCCTGGTGCGCGTCTATCTCAGCGAAGCCGACCAGGGGCGCGGCCACAACCTTCTGGACGAGGTCATGGAGCTCCTGCACGACCGCCACCGGGTTCACGGCGTCACCGTGTTCCGGGGCATCGCCGGTTTCGGCGCCAAGGGCGTGATCCATTCCGCCGATCTCTTGCGCCTAGCCCAGCGGCTGCCGCTGGTGGTGGAGTTCTTCGACGAACCGAAGGCCGTGGAAGAAGCCCTCAAGGCCCTGGACGCGCTCCTGCCCTCGGGGCACGTCATCTCCTGGCCCGTCACCTGCCGCATCCTGGACAAGAGCCACTGACGGAGAGATCCCCTTGAGCACGGAACGGGAGAAGGCTCTGGGTTTCGTGTTGGGGGCGGCGCTCGCCGTCGCGGCGACCGCGGCTCATGCCGCCGGGGCGGATGACGCGGACACTCGCGATGCGCCCTATGCCAAGGCCGAACAGCTCGTGGACGTGGACCATGGGCGGCGCCTCAACCTCTACTGCGTGGGAGTGGGCTCGCCCACGGTGGTGTTCGACGCGGGCCTCGGCGGCAACACCGGGAGCTGGGACACGGTGCAGCCGGCCGTGGCGCAGAAGACCCGCACCTGTTCCTACGACCGGGCGGGCCTCGGTTTCAGCGATCCCGCGACGCGGCCCGGCACCAGCGCCAACATCGTGGACGACCTGCAGCGGCTCCTCCGCGTGGCGGGCATCGAGCCGCCCTACATCCTCGTGGGTCATTCCTACGGCGGCATGAACGTGCGGCTCTATGCCTATGAGCACCCGGCCGAGGTCGTCGGCATGGTGCTGGTGGACCCCAGCCATGAAGACGACGAACTGCGCGCCTGGCAGATCGAAGGGGAAGCTGCGAAGGCGAAGTGGGAACAGGCCAATGCCAAGTCCCTGGAGGCCAAGCGCCAGTGCGTGGCGGCCGCGGAATCCCACCGCTTGGTGCTGGGCGGTGCTCTATATAAGCAGTGCATGCCGGAACCCGTGGCTCATTGGAGCGAGGCTCTGAACCGGGTGATGCTGCGGCGCAGCGCCGAGGCATCGAACCAGCGGGCGGTGCTCTCGGAGGAGGAGAGCATCGATACCGCGAGCGCCGACGAGCTGCGCGCGGCACGCCACAGCTTGGGGACCATGCCCATGATCGTGCTGACCCGTTCCCCACCCCCGCCGGGGCCGGACCAGACCCAGGAGCAGCGGGACGAGCTCAACAAGCTCTGGGACAGCCTGCATGATGAGATTGCGGCGGAATCCACCCGCGGCGTCAATCTCACGGTGCCCTACTCAAGGCATATCATCCAATGGGACCAGCCCCAGGTGGTGATAGACGTGATCCTCGGGATCCTGGAGGACGCCCGCAAGCCGGCGCCGTCCGCGAGCACGGGGGCGGGCGGACATTGAGCACGGAACGGGAGAAGGCCCTGCGCTTCGTGGTGGGGCTCGGCATCGTCAGCCTGTTCGCGGACTTCGTGTACGAGGGCGGGCGCAGCATCGTCGGCCCGTACCTCGCGACCCTCGGCGCGAGCTCGCTCTTCGTGGGCCTGGTCGCGGGCCTGGGCGAGTTCCTGGGTTACGCCATCCGCCTCGGCACCGGCCGCTACGTGGACAAGAGCCACAGGCATTGGCTGGTGATGGGCCTCGGCTACACCGTGAACATGTTCGCCGTGCCGCTGCTGGCGCTCGCTTCCAGTCAGTGGTCCGCGGGTCTCCTGGTATTCACGGAGCGCATGGGCAAGGGCGCCCGGGCGCCGGCCCGCGACGCCTTGCTCTCCCACGCGGGTCACGAGCTCGGTCATGGCAAGGCCTTCGGCCTGCACGAGTTCCTGGATCAGCTGGGCGCGGTGCTGGGTCCCCTGGTGGTCGCCGCCGCCGTGGCCTGGTCCGGCTACCGCCTGGGGTTCGCGGTGCTCACCCTGCCGGCCTTGCTGGCGCTCTTCTTCCTGTGGCGGGCGCGGGGTCTCGACGCAGGCGAAGGCAGCCAGGACAAAGACAAGGTGCCCGGCCGTCTCGACCGGCGCTATGGGCTCTATCTCATCTTCTCCATGCTCTCGGTCATGGGCTTCGCCCATTTCATCCTGGTGGCCTACCACCTGGAGCACATGCACCGGCTCGCGCCGGCGCTCATCCCGCTGCTCTTCGGTCTCGCCATGGGCGTGGATGCCTTGGCGGCGCTCGCCGCCGGCTGGCTCTTCGACCGCCACGGCCTGAAGGTGCTCATGGTGATGCCGCTGTTCACCCTGCCGGCGGTCCCGCTCTTGTTCCTGGGCGATTCGCCGGCGCTCGTCTGGCTCGGCGCCGCTTGCTGGGGCGCGGCCCTGGGCGTGCAGGAGAGCACGGTGCGGGCCGGCGTCGCCACCATCACACCCCAGACTTTGCGCGGCACCGCCTATGGGCTCTTCGACGCCTGCTTCGGTCTCGCCTGGCTCCTGGGGAGCGTCATCCTGGGCGCCGTCTACGCCGAGGGCACGCTGGCAGTCACCCTCACGGCCATCGCTTTCCAGCTCGCGGCGCTGCCGGCGCTGTTCCTGCTATTGGGTATGAGATCCGCTCAAGCTTAAGGACAGGCGTGATCCTTGCTGAGGGGGCAGTGCCGGACCGGTTCCTGCTTCGGCTCGGGTCTCGGAGCCGGTGCAGCGGGAGGCTTGGCAGGCGTCGGCGCGGCCACCGGCACGGTGGCAGGATAGTAGGGCAGCACCAGCGGCGGGTAATAACCGTAGTCGCCGACGCCGTAATATGTCGACGCCGGCTGCGTGCAGGCATCCGGATACTCGGGCTGGCCTGGATCCAGGCTGCAGGCGTGCACCGAGAGCCGCGAGGCCGGCGGCGGTGAGGCGCAGGCCGCGAGCAGCGAGAGGCAGGCGAGGGTTGTGGAGAACGGCCGCACCTTGAACAGGACTCCCGCCGCCTACATATAGGCGGCTATCGTCAGGATATTACGCCCTTCCGGAGGCAGCATGAGCCAGGATTCGAAAGCCAGTGTGCGCAAGGTCGCCCGCATCGTCACCAGCATCCGCACCCGCGAGGGCGGAGGTTTCATCGTGCACCGGCCTTTCCCCACCCAGATGCTCATGGACTTCGATCCCTTCCTGCTGCTGGACGAGATGGGTCCCGTGGACTACGCCCCCGGCCAGGCCGTGGGCGCGCCCGACCATCCGCACCGCGGTTTCGAGACCGTCACCTACGTGCTGGACGGCAAGATGCAGCACAAGGATTCCCACGGCCACGCGGGCTCTCTGGGACCCGGCGACGTGCAGTGGATGACCGCGGGCGCCGGCGTGGTGCATTCCGAGATGCCGGAGGCGGAGTTCACTCGCAAGGGCGGCCACATGCACGGCTTCCAGATCTGGGTGAACCTGCCGAGCAAGGACAAGATGATGAAGCCCCGCTACCAGGAGCTGCCCAACAGTGGTATCCCGGTGGCCGAGAGCAGCGATGGCAAGGTGAAGGTGAAGATCGTGGCCGGCGAGTCGCTGGGCAAGAGCGCCGCCATCGACACCCGCACGCCCATCGCCTTCCTGCACGTGATCCTGCAGCCGGGCGGCGTGCTGGAACAGCCGCTGCCCGCGAACTACACCGCCTTCGCCTACCTCATCTCGGGCGCCGGTGAGTTCGGCGCCGAGGGCCAGAAGGCCGGTGCCCACCAGATGGTGATCTTCGGCAACGAAGGCGCAAGCGTGCGTCTCGCCAACGCGGCGGACAGCAAGGAAGCCCTGGAGCTGCTGCTGCTCGGCGGCGTACCTCTGAACGAGCCCGTGGTCCGTTACGGGCCCTTCGTGATGAACACGGAGGAGGAGATACACCAGGCCATCCGGGATTACCAGTCCGGACGCATGGGCGAGATCAACTTCTGACCGGAATGAGGCCGGGCCTTAAGGGGAGGCCCGGCGTGGCGGGATGGGCGGCGGATTCCTGTCTGAGAATGAACGCGAACGGGTTTTAAGGGGGTCTCTTCTTTCTCTTCTCACCCGCCGCATGGCGGGAGCGGCGGCGGCCGAAAGGGCTGCCTTTGGCTGGGTCTAACGTGTAAAATATTCGGCTAAGGCCTTGAATAGGAAGGCTTGATGGGCCTGTGGGCGGGAAGCTGCTCAGGGCGGTTGGCGTGTCGCAACCGCGGATTCGTCCGCGGCCCGGAAATGGATGGATAAGCCTGGCGCTGCCGCTCTGGGGACCTATATGGGCGGCGCCGCAATTGAATCCGAGGCATAGAGAATGACTCCCGCCGAATCCACAGCCAAATCATCCGTCCACCCGGATCCCGTTACGGCCGCAGAAGTCATCAGGGCGCGCAAGCGTCTCCTGCAGATGCATTACGAAAGCGGCGTAGGACACATCGGTGGCAACATGTCGGCCCTGGACGCCATGCTGCTGGTGTTTCGGGAGCGCATGGGGCCGGAGGATCGGTTCATCCTGTCGAAGGGCCATTCCGCCGGTGCGCTCTACATCGCGCTCTGGAACCTGGGCCTGCTCAAGGATGAAGACCTCAAGAAATTCCATAAGGACGATACGCTGCTCGCCGGCCACCCTCCGGCATCGGGGATCGCCGCGATCCCATTCGCCACCGGCAGCCTCGGGCACGGCCTCTCGTTGGCCGCAGGTACCGCGCTCGCTTACCGGATCCGTGGGCGAGACTCGCGTGTGTATTGCATGATGTCCGACGGCGAGTGGCAGGAAGGGTCTACTTGGGAAGCGCTTATATTCGCCTGTCACCATCGACTCGCGAACCTCACGGTATTGATCGACCACAACAACCTCCAGGGGTTCGGCACCACCACGGATGTGGCCTCGATGGCTCCTCTCTGGGAGAGACTCGGTGGCTTCAATATCGACCTCGAATGTGTGGACGGGCACGATCTCAATGCCATACGCAAAGCCCTCGATGTGCGTTCCGATAGCCTGCGCATGGTGGTGCTCAAGACCACCAAGGGTCATGGCGTCAGTTTCATGGAAAACCGCATGGAGTGGCATTACCTGCCGCTGAAGCAGGAGCAGTACCTGCAGGCGATTAAGGAGCTCGACGCCAAATGAGGAAGCAGCTGTGCGACTCCCTGGTCTTGCGCTCGGCGAGACCCGAGATGGTGTTTCTCACGGGCGATCTCGGCTTCATGGCGCTGGAGCCGTTGCAGCAAAGCCTGGGTGATCGGTTCATCAACGCCGGCGTAGCCGAGCAAAACATGATCTCCGTCGCCGCGGCGATGGCGGCGGCGGGACTCGAGACCTGGGTCTACAGCATCGCGCCCTTCTGCTATGCGCGGCCGTTTGAGCAGATTCGCAACGACATCACGTTCCACGGGCTACCGGTCAAGCTCATCGGCAACGGTGGCGGCTACGGATATGGCGTCATGGGTCCTACCCATCACGCGATCGAAGACTACGGCATCCTTCTGGGCTTGCCCAACATGTCGGTCTTCGTCCCGGTCTTCGACGAAGACATCCCGACGGTGATAGACAGGGTCGGGGATAACGGTCGACCCGCCTACCTTCGTCTCGGCCGCGGCGAACCACCCAAGGGTTATGTCCCACCGGCCTATGCGCCCTGGCGGCAACTCACCGCGGGCGCCGGCATGACGGTGATCGCAGTCGGACCGTTGGCGGGGACCTACATCGAAGCCTTCTCGGCACTGCCGGAATCCGAACGTCCGAACCTGTGGGCCGTGGCGGAACTCCCCCTCGAACTGAACCCGCTTCCTGAGACGCTGTCGCGGCAGATCAAGGAAGGGCCGGGTCTGTGTGTGGCCGAAGAACACGTACCCAGGGGCGGATTCGGTTCTGAGCTGACATTGCATTTGGCGCGGCACGGCCTCTCACCGAGGCGTTTCGAGCATCTCTTTGCCCGTGCCCATCGCTACGAGCGCTACGGTTCCCAGGGCTACCTGCGCAAGCAGTCGGGTCTCGATGCGGCGAGCATGCTCGCCGCCATCGCCGCCTGAGTTCCCTGGTAGCCGCCATGAGCGATATCTCGGCCTACATACGTTCCTTGCGCGGTCCTATCCTGGTGACCGGAGCGTCCGGCTTCGTGGGTGCGAACCTGTTCAAGATGCTCGCCGCGGTGCGGCCGGACGTCTACGCCTGTGTGCGGCAGGAGAAGGGCTGGCGGCTCGCCGACGTCGGCGATGAAAGGATAGCAGCGGTCGATTTCAACGACTCGGCCGCCACCAAGAACCTGGTGGATTCCATAAACCCGCAGACGGTGTTCGATTGCATCGCCTACGGCGGGTACTCCTTCGAGAAAGATCCGACCCGCATCTATCAGACGAACTTCCAATCCATCGTCCAGTTGACCACCCACCTGGCTACCAGGCCGATCGCGGCCTTCGTCCATGCCGGCAGCTCGTCGGAATACGGCACCAACTGCTCCGCGCCTGCCGAAGGTGATGCGTGCATGCCGAACAGCCACTATGCGGTGTCGAAACTCTCGCTGGCGGCCTATCTCAATTACATGGGCAAACAACGCACGTTCCCGTGCGTGAACCTCCGGCTTTATTCGGTGTACGGGCCGCTCGAGGACACCTCCAGGCTGATACCCAATTTGATACGCAAGGGACTCGCCGGGAGCCTGCCGCCGTTCGTGGATCGCCGCACCTCGCGCGATTTCATATACGTGGACGACGTGTGCGCGGCTTTCATCCTGGCTGCCGCCAAGATGAATCCCGACCTCTATGGTGAAGACTTCAACATCGGCACCGGCAAGAAGACCACCATCGGCGAGCTGGCGGAGATCGCGCGCAGCCAGTTCGGAGTGAAGGACGAGCCTCAATTCGGCAGCATGGAAGGGCGGGCTTGGGACTTGGCCGAGTGGTACGCCAACCCCGAGAAAGCACAGCGGATGTTCGGTTGGAAAGCGCAGGTCGGTCTCGCGGAAGGCCTGAAGGCGACCGCGCCGTGGATCGCCAGCCTGAGCGAGAGGGATCTCCTGGCCGCGAGCAAGCAGACGGCCGGGAAGCGGCTGCGCAGTCTGTCGGCGATCATCGCCTGTTACCGTGACGAGCAGGCGATACCGATCATGTATGAGCGTCTCACCCAGACGTTCAAGAAACTCGGCATCGACTACGAGATCATATTCGTCAACGATTGCAGTCCCGACGCCAGCGCCGAAGTCATCCGTTCGATCAGCGAACGGGATTCGCATGTGATCGGGATTACGCATTCCCGCAACTTCGGCTCCCAGATGGCCTTCCGCAGCGGCATGGAGATCTCCACGAAGGACGGCGTGGTCCTCCTGGATGGCGACCTCCAGGATCCGCCGGAGCTCATCGAACCTTTCTTCCACGAGTGGGAGAAGGGTTTCGACGTGATCTACGGGCGACGCGTGAAGCGTGACATGCCCTGGTACTGGGGCCTGCTCTACAAGGCGTTTTACCGGATATTCGCGGCCTTCAGCTACGTGAAGATCCCGCACGATGCCGGCGACTTCTCGCTCATCGATCGCCGTGTGGCGGGGTGGATGCTCAATTGCCCGGAGCGCGATCTCTTCATGCGCGGCCTGCGGGCCTACGTCGGATTCAAGCAGACGGGCGTCGACTACGTCAGACCGGAGCGCATGTTCGGGAAGTCCACGAACAATTTCATCAAGAACCTGGATTGGGCGAAGAAAGGCATCTTCTCCTTCAGCGATACGCCGCTCACCATGCTCACGGCGACGGGCGTCATACTGATGGGAGTTTCATTTCTGTTGGCCCTGGTGGTGGCCTTATTGAGATTCTTCATCCCCGGTATCGCGCCGCGCGGCATCACCACCTTGCTGATAGCGGTGTTGGCATTCGGTTCCTTGAACCTGTTCGCCATCGGGTTGGTGGGTGAATATGTGGCGAAGATCATGGCGGAGGTCAAGGGACGCCCACGGTTGATCCGTGCCGCGCTCATCCGCAACGGCCGAGCCACGGACTTGCTGCCTGACGGTAAGGACCGGCCATAACCATCGTACGTCTCTGGTTCGAGGCGGCGGGCGGGGGCAAGTTTCGCGGGCCCGCCTTCGGGGTCATAAGAAGATGATGTCTGTTTGTGGAAGGTTCAACGTGCGGATTCGCCGTGCAAGATAAGCTCTACGTGATATTGACGTATGCCGTGGCAGGCATCGTCATCGGACTGTGGCCATCATGCGTCCCGGAGAAGGTTCGGGCGACGGGCGGCTTGCTCCCGACGCCTAGGTACTCCGCCGCGGCGACGTGGGCAAGCGTCGTCGGTCTCCTGATCGCTGCCCTCGCTGCCGTGGTGGTCACAGGCGAATCGCTGCTATCGCCCGTCATCCTGGTTTGTGGTGTGACTGCGCTGGCCACGTCGGTATCGCGCAGAGGCGTCGATGTGATCGTCATGTTCACGTGCTTCTTCGCGCTCTGTGTGTCAGTCACGCTCCCTTGGTGGCGACGCGATTCCGGTGCCTTGGACGCTTCCGTGTATGAGCTCGCCATCTTTTTCCTTGTCGTGGTCGCTTTCGTCAGGCTATTCCTCGCCGAGCTGCCTGCAGGGCAAGGGGGGGCTCCGGGCGTGTGGATCGTCATCTACACGTGCTGCGCGGCTTTCCTGACGTTCTCCACCGGGATATTCGACGATAGATATGGGTTCCGGATGATGTGGCATCACTGGGGTGCCTATGTCGGTCCGGCCGAATTGCTAGTGTCAGGCGCGGCGATATTCCACGACTTCCCGGCGCAATACGGCCTGGGTCCGACGGCCCTGATCGCCGGGTTCTGCGGCAAGGATTGTTGGCATGCCATGCATTTCATCACTGCTTTCGCCACGCTGGCCTACTCGGTGCTGATCGCGATCCTGGCGCTGGCTCTCGCCCGCAGGCGGTGGCCTGAGCGGCTCGCGGTCCTGGCCCTCTGTCTGGCGACTTGCTTCCTATGGACCGGGTATCCAGCACACCTCGTCTCGCCGATGATGACTCCGTCGGTCAGCGGTATGCGCTTCTTGCCGGCGATGTTGCTGCTGACGTACCTGTTCTTCGCGGGGGAGATAGAACACTCGAAGAGGAAGCGGCTTGCCGCACATGCCCTCTGGGCCTTGGGCGTGCTCTGGTCACCCGAGTCCGCCTTTTACGTGACTTTCCTGTGGTGGCCTTACTATTTCTTCGTGCGTCGCGCACCGGGTGGATTGTCCTCGCGTCTGCTGGGATTCATGAAGGCGGGTACCAGCCTCGTGGCGGGTACGGTCGTGTTCCTGGCCATCCTCGTCGGCGTGTATCACCTGATCTACGGGGAATGGCCGACTGTCTATGCCATTCTGGCCTATGCCATCGACCCTCCCGGCCCGCTCCCCATCAATTGGCATGGTGCGATTTGGTATTTTCTCCTGGCCACATCGGCGGGGTTGGGTACGCTGGTGTATTCCTGGCGCAAGACCGGTGACAACGTGGCTTTCCGTCGCGGCTTCCTCGTGCAGCTCCTGAGCTACGCTGTGTTCTCCTATTTTCTCGGGCGCAGCCACGATAACAACTTGCTGAATATCATGCCGCTCGTCATGTTGGTGCTGTTGAGTGCGATGTCGGTGGTGGAGAGCAGGGTCCTGGCCCGAGGCTCTGTCGTTTTGTCTGCGGTATTGCTCGGATGGCTGCCTGTGTTCGGATGGCAGGCGTGGCGGCAAGACGTGATGAGCCTGCGGGTATTCTCGTTCGATTCCAGGATTGAGCAGAAATTCGATCCACGATGGTGGATGTCGGGGCTGCCTGGCGACGCCCGCCGGGCCATCTCCTACATATACAAGCATTATGGTGAACCAGTCACCTTGCTGAATGACTCGTATGATTTGGTACGCTCCGCGCCTCCGGATCCCTGGAGTGCGCTCAATGCACCAGAGGATTTCGACTACATACCTTCTGAGCGGAGGCGGGAATTTCTGTCCCTGACCGCGGCATCCCTCAGACGGGTCGGCTGGGTCGTCGTCGACCAGAACTTCGACGCCGAGCCATGGCTGGCGGATTTCGATTCTGCTTACCGACGTAGCGACCGCCTTGAGTTCGGAAGCTACTACGCGATACGTTACGTCCCTAAGATGCAATGACCGCGCTTTCAGCCAGGCCTATTAATCATTCACGATATACACACCATGCCGCATCTCCGAGCCTGCCCCATCTGCGATACGCCTTCCGAGGTCGCCAAGCTGTTCATGGAAGAGAGCATCGACCAGGCCAAGCTCTCCGGGTTCAGCTATGCGTCCCGCAAGGAGCCCGAGTTCATGTGCCATCGCCTCGTGCAGTGCCCGGCATGCGACCTCGTGTATGTGAACGAGCCTCCCAAGCAGGACGAACTCGCGGCCGCATACCACGTCGCGGAATACGACAGTTCGGAGGAGGCCGATGATGCAGCTTCTGCCTACATCCGCGCCGTCGAGCCCGTATTGGCGAGGCTGCCGCAGAAGCAGCGTGCGCTGGAGATCGGGACCGGGACCGGGATATTCCTGGAGAAACTGGCATCGGCAGGCTTTTCGGAGCTGGTTGGCGTCGAACCTTCTTCCGCGGCGATCGCTGCCGCCCCTGAGCGGCGCCGTGCCTGGATACGGGAAGGAATCTTCCGGGAAGAAGACTTTGAACCCGGTAGCTTCGACCTGATCTGCTGCTTCATGACCATGGAGCACGTCGCCGACCCCGGTAGCATCGCTCGCTCCGCGTTCCGCCTTCTGCGCAAGGGTGGCGTATTCGTGACCGTGACCCATGACTATCGCAGCCTGGTCAACCGCGTGCTGGGCAGGCGATCCCCCATCATCGACATAGAGCACATGCAGCTGTTCTCGGCGCGCAGCATCCGCGAGCTTTTTGTTCGCAATGGGTACTCGCAAGTCGAGGTCGAGGTGTTCTCCAACACCTACCCGCTCCAATATTGGATGAGATTAGCGCCCCTGCCCCGCGTTGCGAAACGCATGACGGTCTCGATGTTGGCGGCGCTGAGGATGAACCGTCTGCACTTCACCTTTAACGTGGGCAACACCTGCGCGTACGGCTTCCGTAAGGATTAAGGAAGCTATCGCGATGTCCGCTGTCAGCCGCTCTTGGATGAAGCACTACCTGTTGTCGAAGCGATTTGTCCGTTATCTGCTGGTCGGCGGCTTGAATACGCTGTTCGGATTTCTCGTCTACAGCACGTTCATTCTTCTGCATTGCTCTACCTGGCTCGCATTGATCGGAGGTAATGTCGCGGGTGTCGTATTCAATTTCTTCACGATAGGCGGACTGGTCTTCTTGAATCTGTCTCCGTCGCGGGTGCCTTTGTTTGTCCTGTCCTACGTCGTGATATATTTCGTCAATCTCGAGTTGATAGGATGGGTCGCCGGCCTGGTGCATGGGCGAATCATGGCGCAGGCTGTGCTGGTGCTGCCGATGGCGTTGTTGTCGTATCTCATATTGAGCACCTATGTATTCAAGAAGGCCGACGGCGATGATCGCGGAGTCGGCCGCTCTTAGGTCGAGCGGCTTTCCTACCGGTGGCCGTCACACTGCTTCCGTGTTCCGTGCCGCTGCACAAGCTTTTATTCTCGGCATTTCCAGGACATAAGAATGTGGTATTCATCGGCGGCTGGTTGGGTCAAATCGTTGTTGACTTGGATCGCCTCCAAAGGTGTCGTACTGTTTTCGTGGCTCAGGTCCGTGTTATGGCTGGTGGATCTCATCGTTCTCTCGGCGATGGCGTTCGTCTTGGTCCATGGCCGCTGGCTGTCGATCGTCTACCCATACCCCCTCAATCCGGATGAGGCTCAGGCCGCTGCCAATGCCTTGCGCATAAAGGCCTATGGGTTCAACTGGGATGTGCTGGACGGCGCCACCAATGGCCCCCTCGACTCACTGATCGTCTGTTGGCCCCATCTCTTCGGATGGGATGCCACGCTGAGCACTGTGCATCTGACTGCGTGTGCCCTGATCTTCCTCGCCTGTCTGTTCGTTTATCTTTCGACAAAGATTCTCTGTGGGAGAGGCTTCGCCATCGCGCTTGTATTACCTCTGGTGCTGTTCTATTCATTTACCGAGAATCGAAACTTCCTCCACCAGAGCAGTGAATTATTGCCTGTGGCGCTGCTCGTCGCGGCGGATTACCTCGCCATCAGGCTTTCCCTGGATCGTACCCGGCCGCGCAGGTTTAGATACCTTGTATTTGCGCTGCTTGGGATCTTGTTGGGTGCGGTGCCGTTCGCAAAGATCCAGGGTGCTCCCATTGCGGTTGTTATTGGGCTTTATGCGTTCATCCTCGCGGTGACGGACCCGTTCAAGGATAGATTACGCAACTCGATCGCCTTGATCTGTGGAGGGCTGGCCCCAGCTTTCTGCTTCTTGCTGCCGTTGTTCGTGTCGGGTCATATCCAGGATTTTTGGCGCAGTTACATCACCTGGGCATTCTTGTACGTTCAAGAGCCGCTTTCCTTCGCGGACGTCTTCGGCATGCTTTCCGCCGAGTTGATGCTGCGATACACGACGTACTTCACGTTCATGCTCGGGCTTGTGTCACTGTTGCATGTATATATCGCCACACCGGATAGATACGATGCCGGCCGCTCCGGCAGGTATGACATCGTCTATGGCTTGGTGCTGGTAGTAGCCGCGTTCTGGGTGATCGCCAAGCCGGGGAATGACTTCGCGCACTATCTGATGTTTTTTCCGCCCTTCGGCGCCATGTTCTGTGCTTATATCGTGCGTGCTTTCGCCGGCCAGCGTAAGCACGCACTCCTGTTTGCCGGATACTACGTCGTCCTAGCAGCGGTTTGTTTTGCCCTGTATCGAGCAAACGATACTAAGGAGTACGAACGGAAGTACTCAGATGCGAGATTTGAGTCATTGCTCCACCTCCCTTTCGAGGTCAAATCTCCACACTTGCTTTCGTGGCTGCCTATCCCAGCGAAGCATCTCTTGGTATGGGGTTGGATGCCGCAATGGTATGTCTGGAGCGGCCTGACCCCTTCCTCGAGAGAGACCAACACGTATGCGGAGATTACTGACAGCACCCTGCAAGGGTATTTCCGTTCTCGTTTCATGTCGGATATAGGTTCAGCCCCACCTGACATCATCATGGACGCTGTGGAGCAGGGAAGTTTTTACTTCAACAGACCGTCGAAGTTCGGTCCGCAGGCCTTCCCAGAGTTCTCGGCTTACCTGTCCAATGACTATACGCAGCTGACGCCGTGGCAACCTCATGATGGGTGCCCGAAGCTCTATGTCAGGAACGAATACAAGGAGGTCATAGACCGTCGACTCATCTTGCCGGCCTCGGTGACTACCAGTGCCGATTTACTGGGAGAGAAGTCTCCCTTCAACGGCGCCAACCTGTTCGACAACAGTGTGACCGAGGATTCATGCGCAGATTACTGGCTGCTGCCGACACGGACGCTCGGCAGCGTGGATGTCAAGTTCCAGAAGATCGAGCCGGTTTCCAGCTTGATGATCCTTAACACAAGGAATGGGGGTTATATCGATAGAGCTGCGGACCGTATCGATGTCAAACTGCTGAAATCCGGCACGGTCATGAGCGATAGGCAGCTTGCGATGCAGCCTTATCCCTATTGGACTTCCATCGACCTAGATGAGCCGGTGCAGGCGGACGAGTTGCAGGTGAGTATCCTGTCCTTCTTCGGCCGCGGTGGCGGGCTCAACGAGATCAAGATATTCAGGCCGGATGAGTCGGCGGTCGGCGACTCGGGCACTGCATCGCATCATCCGTGAGGGGTTCGGCTATAGGGGCAAGATCGATCACTGAGTCCGTAGACTGAGCCCGCGGAAAAGGCGCATCATCCCGGCATCTGGCTACACGGAGATGCCGGGGTGAGCACCGAACAGAAGCCGAACCATGGCCGCAAGGTGGAAGTCACGGAAGACGGACCCTACGTGGTCACCGGAGCTATCCCCCTCTCCAAGCTGATCATCGCCACCGACGCCGAAGGCGGCTCCGAATCCTGGCAGCAGGGCAAGGTCTACGGGGTGGAGGAGACCTACTCCCTCTGCCGCTGCGGCCATTCCCAGACCAAGCCCTTCTGCGACGCCTCCCACCTCAAGCATCACTTCGACGGCAGCGAGACCGCGAGCCGCGAGCCCTACATGGACCAGGCGGAGGCCATGCAGGGTCCCGAGTTCGCGCTCACGGATGTGCAGGGCCTGTGCGCCTTCGCCCGCTTCTGCGATCCCCACGGCCAGGTCTGGGCCCAGGTGAAACGCACCGGCAACCCCAAGGTGCGGGAGCAGTTCCTGCGCCAAGTGGGCCAATGCCCCTCGGGCAGGTTGATCGCCTGGGATAAGAAGACCCAGAAACCGATCGAGCCCGAGCTGCCAGTGTCCATCGGGCTGATCGAGGATCCCTCCCAGGGCTGCAGCGGGCCGCTATGGCTGCGGGGCGGGGTTCAGGTGGTGGCCGCGGATGGGTTCAAGTACGAAGTGCGGAACCGGGTGACGCTGTGCCGCTGCGGGCAGTCCCAGAACAAGCCGTTCTGCGATGGGACGCATGCGGCAATTAAGTTTAGGGATGAGTAGATGATGAGGGGCGCGCTGACGGTACTCTGCTTATTCCTGTTGGGCGCTTGTGGCGGGTGTGTGCCACATTATGACCGGTACGCTCCGGTGATAGAGGGGTCGGTGCTGCGCGCTGGACAACCCGTATCGGGTGCGACCGTCAAGTTGGCCGTGGGCACGATGACTTCGAGCACTCAAACCGATACGGCCGGGAAGTTCAAGGTTGGACCCTTGGAGCAACTGGGCATCATGCTCTACGGTGATACAGCGTCGGGCTATGTCACGTACACGCTGACGATTCAGCAGGATGGCGTCACTTACATCGGCCTTTCTGAATCAGCCAGCGCTACGGGCGATCTGGCGCGAGTGGAGTGCGATTTGTCCGCCCCTCCGAGGAAAGTCAGGAATGAAGACTGGTATTGCGTGATGCCCTACATCGATCCACTGACTGCCAGGCCGAAGGCACGAGAGAAGAACTGAGAGATGATGAGGGCCGCACGTCCCTCATGGCGACCTTAAGCTGCTCAGAGTATCCGGCGTTCTTGTGAGCTAACCCTTGGCTTTGGATTTGTTCAGGACCACAGCGGCGCGGATCAGGGCCTTGAAGGCTTTCTCGTTTATCTTCTCGCCTATACGGAAATCGATGGCTCGCCTTGTGCCGCCCTTGAGGCTGGAGTTGAAGAGACCTGAAGGGTCTTCCAGCGCTGCTCCCTTGGCGAAGGTGGTCTTCACGTAGTTCTTGTAGACCTCGCCGGTGCAGATCAATCCGTCGTGCTCCCATACCGGGAGTCCCCATTTCCATTCCTCCACCACCTTCGGATCCGCCGCCTTGATTAAGGCACGGATCTTGGCGAGCGTCTTGCCACGCCAGTCTTCTAACTCCTTGATGTGGGAGTCGATGAGCTTGGAGGGGGATACACCTGGCTGGGGTTTGCTCTTCTTGGCAGGCATGGCTGTTCCTTGATTTTGGAGTCTGGGGAGGGGGTGTTTGTGGCGCGAATTCTATGATAAGTGTGAGCAGGCTGTAAAAATTCAGAGAACCAAACGGGATATCGGTGAATGAGGGGGAGGGTAGTCACAGGCTTGAGCCTGTGGTTTGATGTTCGGAGATGGGCGAACCGTCTTGGAGAGGGTTTT
>DASSIS010000086.1:0-4860 GCA_035691665.1 Gammaproteobacteria bacterium
CCTCGGCATGCGCGATGCGTTCATCCGCGAGCGTTATCCCGACGTGCTCGCCATCACCGGGCCGCACGACTACGAGGCGGTGATGCGCGCGGTGCACGCCCAGCTCGCGCCGCCGCCGCGCAACCCCTACGTGGACCTGATCCCCGCCAGCGGCATCAAGCTCACGCCGCGCCACTACGCCTATCTCAAGATCTCCGAGGGCTGCAACCACAAGTGCAGTTTCTGCATCATCCCCAAGCTGCGCGGCAGGCTCGCGAGCCGCCCCATCGCCGAGGTGATGCGCGAGGCGGAGAAGCTCGTCAAGGACGGCGTCAAGGAGCTGCTGGTGGTGTCCCAGGACACCTCCGCCTACGGCGTGGACCTGCGCTATGCCGCCGGCCGCTGGCGCGAGCGCGACTATCGCGCCCACATGACCGACCTCTGCGAGGCGCTGGCGACCCTCGGCGTCTGGGTGCGGCTGCACTACGTCTACCCCTATCCCCATGTGGACGAGGTGATCCCGCTGATGGCGGCAGGACGGGTGCTGCCTTACATGGACATCCCACTGCAGCACGCCAGCCCCACGGTGCTGAAGGCCATGCGCCGGCCCGCCGCCGGCGAGAAGGCCCTGAAGCGCATCCAGGAATGGCGGGCCATCTGCCCGGACCTCACGCTGCGCTCCACCTTCATCGCCGGTTTCCCCGGCGAGACCGACGCGGACTTCGAGGAGCTGCTCGGCTTCATCCGCGAGGCGGAGCTCGACCGGGTGGGTTGCTTCAGCTATTCGCCGGTGGAGGGCGCCGATGCCAACGCGCTGCCGGGCCACGTGCCGGCGGAGCTGGCCGAGGAGCGGCGCGGGCGCTTCATGGAGGCCCAGGCCCAGGTGAGCCGCAAGCGCCTGCAGCGCTTCGTGGGCCGCGAGCTCACGGTGCTGGTGGACAGCGTCGCGGACGGGACCGCCGTGGCCCGGAGCTACGCCGATGCCCCGGAGATCGACGGGGTGGTGCGCATCGCCGCCGCCGGCAAGCTCAAGGCCGGGCAGTTCGCCAAGGTGCGGGTGACCGGGGCCGACGAATACGACCTGGCGGCCCAGCCCGCCTAAAGCCCACGGCCGCTCCCCGGCCTGAATCCAAGGACGCGCCGCCTGCGTATAGTCTGCAGGCATAATGTGTCCGGGGTATCCGGGGAGACGACCATGTCCTTGCGCCACTGCATCCACGCGGCCCTCGCCGCCGCGACCTTCTCCATCGCCGCTTCCGGCTTCGCGGCCGACGCCGCGCCGGCCACTCCGCCCGCGGGGAGCCTGGTCGTGGCCGTGCAGTCGCCCGCCTGGGTGCTGCATCCCGGCGGCGCCACCGCGCCGCTCCAGCCCGGCATGCAGGTCGGTGACGGCGACACCCTGCGCACCGCCGCGGGCGGCCGTGTCTACGTGGACCTGCCGGAGCACAGCCGGGTGAAGCTGGGCGAGAACACCGAGTTCGCCACGCCCACCATGGACATGAACAAGGACCAGCAGGGCGGCTCCGTGTTCAAGGGCGTGCTGCACATCCTGAAGGGCGTGTTCCGCTTCACCACCAGCCTAGTGGGCAAGAGCGAGCACCGCGACGTGAGCATCCAGGTAGGCACTGCCACCATCGGCCTGCGCGGCACCGACGTGTGGGGGCGCGCCGGCACCGACGGCTCCCTGGTGGCGCTCTTGGAGGGCAAGATCTCCATGGACATGCCGGGCCACCCCGGCATGATGATGGACCAGCCCATGCACTACATGATGATGCCCGCCGCGGGGGCCATGCAGCAGAACGTGCCCGTGACCCAAGACAACGTGGCCGATTGGTCCGCCCAGACCGACGTGAGCGCGGGCGCCGGCGTGCTCACCCGCGACGGCAAGTGGACCGTGGCGCTCATCTCCTCCACCAGCGACGCGGACGCCGCGCACCTCATGCAGAAGCTGACCGCGGCGGGCTACCCTTCCGAGGACCTGCAGGTGACGGTGAAGGGTAAAGAGTGGCATCGCCTGGTGATCCGTCAGGCGGCGAGCTACAAGGATGCGAAGGCCATCGAGGCGAAAGTGGCGAAACAGTTCCCACTTATGAGCCCTTGGTCTTATATCCAGAAATAAGCCTTCAGATTGCTGCGCTGTAACACACGGCAATCTGTCAAATTTCTCTCCATGATGGTGGCTGCACCGGGTAAACCCGGTGCAGCCACTCGCGTTGCTCTGTAGTGCTGGCCCGAGCGGCGACCTCTTAAGAGACAACATTCCTCATCATCAAGGGAGAGAGATCATGAAGAAGATAATCCTGGCCGTCATGCTCGGCGCGCTCTTGGGTGCGGGCGCCATGGCCTATGCCGGAGCCCGCCACCCGAACCTGAACGAAGCCCACAACCTGGTGGTGAAGGCCATGGACAAGCTCGACGCGGCCCAGAAGGCCAATGAGTTCGACCTGGGCGGCCATGCCGCCAAGGCCAAGGACCTCTTGACCCAGGCCGAGGCCGAGATCAGACAGGCGAAGGGAGCCGCAAACGATAAGAAGTGATGTGTGCGCGGGCCGCGCGGCTGCGACCGCGCGGCCCGCCTGTCTTGAAGACCTAGAACTCGAGGGAAGGCCGGAACACCAACGTCAGGGAACTCTTGTTGTCGGTGCGCAGGGGGCCTGAGTATTCGTACGGGCTTTCCCAGATGAAACCGATGTCCAGGGTCAGGGAATAGCCCTTGTTGGCGAAGGGGTATTTCTTGCCGAACTCCAACTCCTCGTAGACCGGCCGCCCGCCGTGCTGGGAGAACTGCACCTGCAGGTCTACGTCGCTGTTGTTGAGCCAGCTCAGGAAGGGGGCGTTGAAGTCCAGGTTGCTGCGGTGGATGCCGAAGTACATCACGTCGGTGATGTAGGGGTTGGCGTTGAACTTGCCGCCCACCCGGAAGCTCCAGCTCAAGTGCTCGTCCGGGTAGTCGAGGTCGCCCTTGATCTTCCACTCCGCTTCGTACCATTTGTCCTGGATCAGCACGTTGTCCTTGATGTGTTGGGCGCCGGCACTCAAGAGATAACCCGTGTAACCCAGGTTGCTGACCTTGCTGGTGTCGCCGGGGATCTCCAGGTTCGCGATGTTGCCGAAGAACGCCGACAGGGCCCAGGGCTCCTGGAAGCCGGCGGTGGCGGACTCGATCACGTTCACGCCCGTGTGGCTGATTTCACCCTGCTGGTATAACCATGGAGAGTGGCCCTTGAGGTAGGTGCCGAGCACCGGCATGGGATAGACGCTCGCCTCCAGCAGCATGTAGCGCGGTACCAGCGAACCCGTGATCAGGTCGCGGTAGATGGTGGCTTCGTTCTTGGAGCGGATGGTGGGGATGGGCTTGTCCGTGAGCGGGACGTTCACATCCACGTCGCTGTAGTAGGGGTCCAGCTCCCAGACCACTTCGGTCTTGCTGGTCTCGGCCTGGGCCTCGGCCACGGCGGCCCGGGCCGTGGTGCTCGGGCCAGGAGCCGGGGTGGACCCGGCCGCGGAGGCTGACGGGGCGGTGCCGAAGAGGAGAGCGAGCATCCCTGCCGCCAGTGCGATGCGGTGCATAGGCCGTGGTTCAACGTGACGAATTATGTAAAAGCTTAGCGGGCCATGCCCCGCGGCACAAGGCTTTCGCACCCCAAAGGTACAATGGCCGCCCTCCTTGAGACCGCCCGCCATGCCTGAGATACCCGCGCTCTTGAGCTTCCCTCACGGCATCACCGCCGTGGACACGGACTACGTGCGGCCACGCCTGGATGCGAGCCACCTCCTGGTGCGCGGTGGCCGCGCCGCTTTCGTGGACACGGGCACCACCCATTCCGTGCCGCGCCTGCTGGCGGCGCTGCGGTCCAAGGACGTGGCCCCGGCGGACGTGGACTACCTGTTCCTGACTCATGTGCATCTCGACCACGCGGGCGGTGCCGGCGAGTTGATGCGCCACCTCCCCAACGCCAAGGTGCTGGTGCACCCCCGCGGCGCGGCCCACGTGGTGGACCCGGCGAAGCTCATCGCCGGCACCCAGGCGGTATACGGTGAGGCTGAGTTCGCGCGGCTCTACGGCGAGATCCCGCCCATCCCCAAGGAGCGGGTGATCGAGGCGCCGGATGGTCTGCTGGTTCGGCTCGGCGGGAGCGAGCTGCTGCTGATCCACACACCGGGCCATGCCCTGCATCACTATTCCATCGTGGACCCCACCAGCGACAGCGTCTTCACCGGCGACACCTTCGGCATCTCCTACCGGGTGTTCGACACCGCCAAGGGACCCTTCATCTTCCCGGCCACGACGCCGGTGCACTTCGATCCGGAGCAGGCCCACGCCTCGCTCCATCGCATCATGGAGTTCGAGCCGGGGGCGGTCTATCTCACCCATTACAGCCGCGTCACGGGACTCAAGCGGCTGGCGGCGGACATGCACGCCTGTCTCGACGAATACGTGCGCATCGCCCAGAGCCTCGCGGACGCGGGCGAAGCGCGCCTCGAGAAGATCAAGCACAAGCTACACGCCTATCTCGTGCAGCGGGTGCGGGAGCACGGCTGCACGCTGGATCAGGAGACGGTGGACACCTGGTTCGAGATGGACGTGGACCTGAACGCAAAGGGTCTAGCCGTGTGGCTAGACCGGAAAAAGGCCTGATTTCCCCTTCTTAAGATCTGGGAACGGCATCCCTGCCTAAGTCGCATTTCGCTCCCTCCCGGGAGCGAGCCCCTTTCTTTGGGCGCAAAGAAAGGGGCGAAAGAAACGCTTCCCGGAGCGCGGCCGGCGCTGCGCTTCCTGCTTCGCGCCGGGCCCGGGGCGTATATCCCTATACGCCCGCTCGAAGCTCCGCTTCTCGCCCCTGCGCTTCTCGCTCGCGGCAGAGCCGCGCTCACGGGACT
>DASSIS010000087.1:0-60163 GCA_035691665.1 Gammaproteobacteria bacterium
GGCGTCGCTCCTTGTAGGCACGCTTGGCTATGGCCGCCCCCTTCTCATAGCCGATGACCGCGTTCAGGGCCGTCACCAGGATGGGATTCTTGTCCAGAGCTTCTTTCAGGCGCGCGTCGTACACCACGAAGCCCTTGATGGCGGCGTCTGCCAGGGCCCGCGAGGCGTTTGCCAGGAGCTCGATGCTCTGTAGCAGGTTGTAGGCGATGACCGGCAGCATCACGTTGAGCTGGAAGTTGCCCGATTGGCCGGCCACGGTGATGGTCAGATCATTGCCGATGACCTGGGCCGCCACCATGGCGGTGGCTTCCGGAATCACCGGGTTCACCTTGCCGGGCATGATGCTGGAGCCAGGCTGCAGGTCCGGCAGCGCGATCTCGCCCAGACCGGCGAGCGGGCCGCTGTTCATCCAGCGCAGATCGTTCGCGATCTTCATGACGCTCACGGCCACGGTCTTGAGCTGGCCCGAGAGTTCCACCGCCGCGTCCTGGGAGCTCAAGGACTCGAAGTAGTTGTCGCTGGCCTTGAAAGGGATGCCGGTGCGCTTGCCGAGCTCGGCCGCGATGCGTTTGCCGAACTCGGGGTGGGCGTTGATGCCGGTGCCGACCGCGGTACCGCCCTGGGCGAGCGCGTTGAGCCGCGGTGCCGTGGCCTCCACCCGCGCGATCCCGTGGCGGATTTGGGCGGCCCAGCCGGACAGCTCCTGTCCCAGGGTCACGGGCATGGCGTCCATGAGGTGGGTGCGGCCGGTCTTCACCGCGCCCGCGGTCTCATGGCTCTTGGCTTCGATGATCTCCGCCAGGTGCTTGAGAGCGGGGACCAGCTTCTCCTTCACCTCCCAGGCCGCGCTCACGTGGATGGCGGTCGGGATCACGTCGTTGCTGCTCTGCCCCATGTTCACGTGGTCGTTGGGGTGCACGGTCTCGCCGGCCTTCTCGGTGGCGAGATGCCCGATGACCTCGTTGGCGTTCATGTTGGTGCTGGTGCCCGAGCCCGTCTGGAACACGTCGATGGGGAAATGCCGGTCGTGCTTGCCCTCGGCCACTTCCAGGGCGGCCGCCTCGATGGCCTTGGCGCGCTTGGCATCCAGGACGCCCAGGCCCTGGTTCACGGTGGCGGCAGAAGCCTTGATGATGCCGAGGGCCCGGATGAAGGAGCGGTGCATGGGCAGGCCGCTGATGGGGAAGTTCTCCACGGCCCTTTGGGTCTGGGCGCCCCACAGGGCGTCAGCGGGGACCTTGAGTTCGCCCATGCTGTCGTGTTCGATCCGGAAGCCCTTGTCGGCCATGTCCACTCCTCAAGAATTCGCGTCAGGAAAGCGGTATAACACCCTGATTCAAGGGTATAATTATCGCTCAAAAACTGGGGCGAAAAGCCGCCGCGGAAGGCGGCAAAACGTTTCAGTTATTATCCGCCATTCCTTCTGGGGATGCACGAAAACCCATGGAATCCTCCGCACTTACCGCCCTCTCCCCCCTGGACGGCCGCTACGCCGGCAAGACCGAGACCCTCCGACAGCTCTTCAGCGAGTACGGCCTCATGCGCCAGCGGGTTCGGGTGGAGATCGCCTGGTTCATGGCCCTGGCGGAGGAAGCCGCGATCGCGGAAGTGCCGCCGCTCTCCGACGATGCTGCCGCTTTCCTCGCCGGTCTCGCCACGGGCTTCGACCTCAAGGCGGCGGAACGCATCAAGGAGATCGAGTCCACCACCAACCACGACATGAAGGCGGTGGAGTACTACCTCAAGGAGCGCATGTCCGAACTCCCCGCCTTCAAGAAGGTGAGCGAGTTCGTGCACTTCGGCTGCACCTCAGAGGACATCAACAACCTCTCCTACGGGCTCATGCTGCAGGAAGGCCGCGAGCAGCTCCTCCTCCCCATCATAGATCGCATGATCGAGCGCCTGCGCGCCCTGGCGCACCGCTACGCGGACCACGCCATGCTCTCCCGCACCCACGGCCAACCCGCCTCCCCCACCACCCTCGGCAAGGAACTCGCCAACATCGTGTTCCGGCTGCGCCGCCAGCGCGCGCAACTCAAGGCCGTGGAGATCCTGGGCAAGATGAATGGCGCCGTGGGCAACTTCAACGCCCATCTCGCCGCCTACCCGGATGTGGACTGGCAGGCCTTGAGCCGCGGCACCGTGGAATCCCTCGGCCTCACCTGGTCCCCCTACACCATCCAGATCGAGCCCCACGACTACATGGCGGAATACTTCGACGCCCTGGCGCGCTTCAACACCGTGCTCCTGGACGCGAGCCGCGACATCTGGGGGTACATCTCCATCGGCTACTTCAAGCAGAAGCCGGTGGCGGGCGAAGTGGGATCCTCCACCATGCCCCACAAGGTGAACCCCATCGACTTCGAGAACGCCGAAGGGAACCTGGGTGTGGCCAACGCGCTCCTGCGCCACTTCGCCGAGAAGTTGCCCGTCTCTCGCTGGCAACGGGACCTCACCGACTCCACGGTGCAGCGCAACATCGGCGTGGGCGTGGGCCACAGCGTACTGGCCTACGAGTCCTTCCTCAAAGGCCTCTCCAAGCTCGAGGCCGACGCCGAGCGCATGCAGTCGGACCTGGACGCCAACTGGGAAGTGCTGGCGGAAGCGGTGCAGACCGTGATGCGCCGCCACGGCGTGGACGAACCCTACGAGAAGCTCAAGGCCCTGACGCGGGGGCGACGCGTGGATGGCGAAGCCATGCGCAAGTTCATCAAGGAACTGGAGATCCCCAACGACGCCAAGGCGCGGCTCCTGAGCCTTACGCCGCAGTCTTACACCGGCCTCGCCGCCAAGCTCGCCAAGGACATCTGAGATGCGGCGGCTGACCTTGGCGGCAGTCTTGCTGCTCAGCGCCTGCGCCGGCCTGCCGAAGGACGACATCCGCTACCCGCTGCACGCCGTGGGCGATCAGCAGGTAGGCTGGGAGGAGCGCAAGGCGGACGACGGCAACCCCCTGTTCGTGGTGAAGAGCATCGGCGCCGCGCCTTATGATGCCCTGCTGCAGGTGGCCGAAGAACATGCCCGCGACCGTTGTCCCAACGGCTACCGCGTCATGGCCCTGGGCGGCGCCGACCAGCCCACGGTGGACACCCTCAACCCCCGCATCATCATCGGCAGCGAACTGCGTCTCGAGGTGCACTGCTTCGAGCGCGACAAGCTCTGACATGCGCGACCAGCCCACCGCGCTCCTGGGGGGTTTGAGCCCGCGCGACTTCCTCAAGCGGCATTGGCAGAAACGACCGCTGCTGGTGCGCAACGCTTTCCCGGATTTCACCCCGCTGCTCACTGCCGAAGACCTCGCCGGGCTCGCCTGCGAGGAAGGCGTGGAATCCCGTCTCGTGGTGCAGACCCGCAAGGCGCCGGGCTGGAAGCTCAGCCATGGCCCCTTCAAGCACAAGGACTTCACCAAGCTGCCCCGTTCCCGCTGGACACTCCTGGTCCAGGACGTGGATAAGCACGTACCGAGCATGAGCGCGCTGCTCGAACCCTTCCGCTTCATCCCCGATTGGCGCATCGACGACCTCATGATCAGCTACGCCGCGGACGGCGGCTCGGTGGGCCCCCACGTGGACGCCTACGACGTCTTCCTGCTCCAGGCAGAGGGGATGCGCCGTTGGGATATCAGCACCTCAGCCCAGGCGGATGCGGACCTCCCCGATCTCGAGCTCAAGCAAGTCAAAGGCTTCAAGGCCGAAGAGAGCTGGCTCCTGATGCCCGGCGACATGCTCTATCTCCCGCCCGGCGTGGCGCACCACGGCGTCGCTTTCGGCGAATGCATGACCTACTCCATCGGTTTCCGTGCGCCGTCTCAATCCGAACTGCTGGCAGACCTCGCCGGCCTGCTGATACAGGGCGCCTCCCGCGGCAGCTATTACACCGATGCCGACCTCGCGCCCACGGCTCATCCCGGCGAACTCTCCCTGGAGGCACGGGCCCGTGTGCGGCAGATGTTGCATGCGCGGCTGCGGCCCTCCGACGAAGAACTGGACATCTGGTTCGGGCGCTACATCACCGAACCCAAACCCTGGCTCCGGCCCACACCGCCGGCACGGCGCTGCACGCCAGCGCTTCTCAAGCAGAGACTGGGCCGTGGCAAGCCCCTGGCCTGGCACCCCGCGGTACGGGTCGCCTGGTTCGACGCACGCCAGAGTTGCCATCTGTTCGTGGACGGGGCGCATCATCCTTTACCGGATCGACTTGCGGGCTTCGCACAACTGCTCGGCGATCAGCGTCAATTCGAGGCTACCGTGCTGTCGCGCCTCGCCAAGGATCCGCTAGTGGAATCCTTGCTTTGCGCCTTCATTGACGCGGGCCAGCTGGTATGAGGACGTGAACATGGAGTCCGACAAGAAAGAGAGTTTCCGCCGGCTATCTTCGCTGGGGGAGAACCGTGAGGCGGCGGTCGCGGTGGCGGCGCTCGCTAAACGCGAGCTCGCCCTCTTCACCCCAGACCTCGAACCCCTGCTTTATGACCAGGAAGAGTTCCTGGGCGTGGTGCGCACCCTCGCCACCCGCTCCCGTTTCAGCCGCATCCGCGTCGTGTGCCTGGATTCCGGCCCCTCGGTACGGGCGCAGCACCGCTTCATCGGTCTGGCCCAGCGTTTCAGCTCCTACATCGAAGTGCGCCGCGCCTCCCGCGACCATGCCGGCGCCACCGACACCTATCTCGTGGCGGACGAGACGGCCCTCCTCTATCGCCCTCTCTACAGCCGTTACGAAGGCTACGCCGACCTGAATGCGCCCATGGAATCCCGGCAGCGCCTCAGGGCTTTCGAGGACATCTGGCAGCAGGCGGAACCGGACCCGGAATTCCGCCGCCTCGGCATATAGAATGATGGATATGGTGTGGAAACCGCATGTCACCGTCGCCGCCGTCGTGGAGCGCGATGGGTGCTTCCTCGTGGTGGAGGAAGAGGTGCGCGGCGAGCGGGTGGTGAACAACCCCGCCGGCCACCTGGAGCCGGGCGAGAGCTTCCTGGACGCAGTGCGGCGCGAGACCCTGGAGGAGACCGGCTGGGAGTTCCTGCCGGATGCCGTCACGGGTATCTACCTGTGGAAGAATCCACAGCTCGGTGCGAGCTTCCTGCGCGTGGCCTTCCACGGCGAATGCGGGCAGCACCATCCCGAGCGGCCGCTGGACAAGGGCATCATCGCCGCCCGCTGGCTGAGCCGGGTGGAACTCGCTGCCCTCGGGCCCAAACTGCGCAGCCCCATGGTGCTGCGCTGTATCGACGACTACCTCGCCGGCCAGCGCTATCCTCTCGAGATCCTGAGCCACATCACCGACCCCGCTTCCGTGCTGGAAGACACCTGAACGCCCGAACCGCCTCCCAGCGGTAAAATATGCCGATGGACACTCCTTCCAAGACTCGCGTCATCGTCGGCCTGTCGGGCGGCGTCGACTCCGCCGTGGCCGCGTTGCTCCTGCAACGCGCAGGGCACGAGGTGGAAGGCCTGTTCATGGATAACTGGGAGGACGGCGAAGACGAGACCTATTGCACCGCCGCCGAAGACTTCCAGGACGCACGCCAGGTCTGCGAGACCCTCGGCATCCCCCTGCACAAGGTGAACTTCGCCGCCGAATACCGCGAATGGGTGTTCAGGCATTTCCTGGACGGCTACGCCCAGGGTGCCACGCCGAACCCGGACGTGCTCTGCAACAGCGAGATCAAGTTCAAAGCCTTCCTGGACCATGCCCTGCGGCTCGGTGCCGCACACATCGCCACCGGCCACTACGCGCGACTGGAGCATGACGGCGGCGCGGTGAAACTCATGAAAGCCAAGGACGCCGGCAAGGACCAGAGCTACTTCCTGCATGCCGTTCCCCAGGCGGCGCTCGCCAAGGCGCTCTTCCCCCTGGGCGAGCTCGTGAAGACCGACGTGCGGGCCCTGGCGCGGGAAGCGGGCTTCGCCAACCACGCCAAGAAGGACAGCACCGGCATCTGCTTCATCGGCGAGCGACGCTTCAGTGAGTTCCTGGGCAAGTACCTGCCGGCGCAGCCGGGCGACATCGAGTCCGGCGACGGCCGGCTGCTGGGGCGCCACCAGGGCCTCATGTATTACACCCTGGGCCAACGGTCGGGCATCGGCATCGGTGGCCGGCAGGACGCGGAAGAGTCCCCCTGGTACGTGGCGGACAAGGACTTGAAGCGCAACGTGCTGGTGGTGGTGCAGGGTCACGAACACCCGAGGCTGATGCACGCCGCGCTCACCACCACCGACCTGCACTGGGTGTCGGGTACTGCGCCCGCAGCGCCGCTGCATTGTGCTGCCAAGGCCCGCTACCGCCAATCGGACCAGGCCTGCCGACTCGCCCCGGACGGCGACCGGTACTGGACGGCGCGCTTCGACCGCCCGCAGCGGGCCATCACCCCGGGCCAGTACGCGGTGTTCTATGCCGGCGAGGAATGCTTAGGGGGTGGCGTCATCGCCGCGACCGAGGCTTACACCGCCGAACCCCTGCGGGACCACGGCTGATGCGTCCCCTCGAAGATCGGGTGTTGGCGCTCGCCGGCGTGGTCCAGGCGGCCGCCCTGGTGAGCGAGGCCGCCAACGGCGCCCCCACGGACGAGACCAGCCTGCGCGCCACCCTGGGCAGCATCCTCAAGCTCGAATCCCCGGACGTGCCCCAGGTCTTCGGCGGCCTGGACGGGGTACGCCTCGGCCTCAAGAAGCTGACTGAACTCCTGGGGCCGGAGCGCAGCCCCTACGACCTCGCCATCTTGCGCTATTCCCTGAACCTGCTGCAGCTGCAGGGCAAGGTGCTGCGTAACCCGGGTCTGCGCAAGATCCTCGCCGCCAACATCGCCCGCGGCAAGGAGCAGGTGCGGCACTTCGGGCTCACCCACGGCAACGTGCTCGCCAACCTGGCGGACACCTACGTGCGCACCGCCGGCAGCATCGAACCGCGCATCATGGTCACGGGCGACATCCAGAAACTGCATAACCCGCAGGTCATCAACCTGGTTCGCAGCCTGCTCCTGGGCGGCCTGCGCTCCGCGGTGCTGTGGCGCCAATGCGGCGGTTCCCGCTGGATGCTGCTGTTCATGCGCGCCAGCCTGCTCAAGGAGAGCCGGCGCCTGCTCGCGGAATCGGTGCGCGCCGCGTGAGTGGGCTTAAGATGGGCGCATACCTTATAATACCGGGCCTGAATCCCCCGCCCTGACGCAGCGGCGTCCCTCGAGTGACCGGATGCGCCAGGGCCTTCCGCCCATCCATCCGGAGGCTCCATGCAGGACAGCTTCAAGTCGCGCGCCACCCTCGCCGTCGGCGGCAAGAACTACGAGATCTTCAAGCTCGAGGCCCTGGAGGCCAAGCACAGGGTCTCGCGCCTGCCCTACTCCCTGAAGATCCTGCTGGAGAACATGCTGCGCCTGGAAGACGGCGTGAGCGTGACCAAGGCCGACATCGAGGCGCTCGCCTCCTGCGACCCCCGCAAGCTCCTCCAGAAGGAGATCGCCTTCACCCCGGCGCGGGTCATCCTCCAGGACTTCACCGGCGTGCCGGCGGTGGTCGACCTCGCCGCCATGCGCGACGCCATGCAGAAGCTCGGCGGCGACCCCAAGAAGATCAACCCGCTGTGCCCGGCGGAGCTCGTCATCGACCACTCGGTGATGGTGGACCACTACGGCAACAAGGAGGCCTTCGGCCTCAATGCCAAGCTCGAGTTCGACCGCAACAAGGAGCGCTACGCCTTCCTGCGCTGGGGCCAGAACGCTTTTCGTAGCTTCAAGGTGGTGCCGCCGGACACCGGCATCGTGCACCAGGTGAACCTGGAGTTCCTGGCGCGGGTGGTGTTCGTGAACGACAAGGGCCAGGCTTACCCCGACACCGTGGTGGGCACCGACTCCCATACCACCATGATCAACGGCGTGGGCGTGCTGGGCTGGGGCGTGGGCGGCATCGAGGCGGAGGCCGCCATGCTCGGCCAGCCCTCCACCATGCTCATCCCCGAGGTCATCGGCGTGCGCCTCACGGGCAAGCTCGCCGAGGGCGCCACCGCCACCGACCTCGTGCTCACCGTGACCGAGATGCTGCGCAAGCGCGGCGTGGTGGAGAAGTTCGTGGAGTTCTTCGGTGACGGCCTGAAGCACCTGCCGCTGGCCGACCGCGCCACCATCGCCAACATGGCCCCGGAATACGGCGCCACCTGTGGCATCTTCCCCATCGACGACGAGACCCTCACCTACCTGCGCCTCACCGGCCGCGGCGAGGACGACATCAAGCTGGTGGAGGCCTACGCCAAAGCCCAGGGCATGTGGCGGCACGACGGCCAAGAGGCGGTCTATACCGACGTGCTGGAGCTGGACCTCGGCTCCATCAAACCCTCCCTCGCCGGCCCGAAGCGTCCCCAGGACCGGGTACTCCTGGGCGACATGCCCAAGAACTTCAAGAGCGCCTTCGACAAGGACCAGGCTACCCGCAAGTCCGCCGGCCCCGCCAAGGTGAAGCAGGACGGCAAAGACTTCGAGCTCAAGGACGGCGCGGTGGTGATCGCCGCCATCACCAGCTGCACCAACACCTCCAACCCCGCGGTGCTGGTGGCGGCCGGCCTCCTGGCGCGCAAGGCCCACACGAAGGGCCTGACATCTAAGCCCTGGGTGAAGACCTCGCTCGCCCCCGGCTCCAAGGTGGTGACCGAGTACCTCAAGAAATCCAATCTGCTCGCCGACCTCGAGGCCATCGGCTTCTTCCTGGCGGGTTACGGCTGCACCACCTGCATCGGCAACTCGGGGCCGCTGCCCGACGCCATCGGCAAGGCCGTGAACGACAACAAGCTCTCGGTGGCGGCGGTGCTCTCCGGCAACCGCAACTTCGAGGGTCGCGTGCACCAAGACGTGCGCATGAACTACCTGGCCTCGCCGCCGCTGGTGGTGGCCTATGCGCTGGCCGGCGGCGCCGACCTCGACCTCACCCACGAGCCCCTCGGTATCGGCAAGGACGGCAAACCCGTCCACCTCAAGGACATCTGGCCCTCTCAGAAGGAGATCCAGGAGACCATCGCCAAGTGCCTGGACGCCGGCATGTTCAAGAAGTCCTACGGTGACGTTTTCCAGGGCGACGAGCGCTGGCGCGGCATGCAGATCGGCACCGACGACATCTACCACTGGGACATGAAGTCCACCTACGTGCAGAACCCGCCCTACTTCGACGCCATGAGCAAGCAGGCACCCGGCATCCCGACCATCAAGGATGCCCGCTGTCTGGCTCTGTTCGGCGACTCCATCACCACCGACCACATCTCCCCGGCCGGCGCCATCAAGAAGGACTCGCCAGCGGGCAAGTACCTCATCGCCAACCACGTGGAACCGGCGGATTTCAACTCCTACGGCTCGCGCCGCGGCAACCACGAGGTGATGATGCGCGGCACCTTCGCCAACACCCGCATCAAGAACGCCATGGTCCCCGGCGTCGAGGGTGGCGTCACCCGCCACCTGCCCGACGGCGCACAGATGCCCATCTACGACGCGGCCATGCTCTACAAGAAAGACAACGTGACGTTGGTGGTGCTGGCCGGCAAGGAATACGGCACCGGCTCCTCCCGCGACTGGGCGGCCAAGGGCACCATCCTGCTCGGAGTCAAGGCGGTGATCGCCGAATCCTTCGAGCGCATCCACCGCTCGAACCTGGTGGGCATGGGCGTGCTGCCCCTGACCTTCCTGGACGGCAACAACGCCGAGAAGCTGGGCCTGGACGGCACCGAGACCTTCACCATCGAAGGCCTAAAGGAAGGCGCCAAGGAAGTCACGGTCAAGGCTGCGAAAGGCGGCAAGGATGTGAGCTTCAAGGCCCGGGTGCGCATCGACACCCCCAAGGAATGGGAGTACTACAAGAACGGCGGTATCCTGCACTATGTGCTGCGCCAGCTCGCAGCGTGACCACATCTCTGCTTCAAAAAAAGAAACCCCGCTCAGGCGGGGTTTTCTCTTTCAGGTGTCCGCTTCCCTTCAGAAAGAATAGCGCAGGCCGATGCGGGTCTCGGAAGTGCTGAACTGGGAGTACTCGTAGCGGATGGTGAAGCTCCAGCCCTCAAACTGGTCGTGGAAGTCGTGGCGCACCCCGAGACCGTAGACTGCCGAGTAGCCGTTGCTCTTGCCAATGTAGGTCGACGCCGGGTCACCCGCATGCCAGTTCTGCACACCACCGGAGACCTCCCCGTAGAGGTCGGTGATGATCTCGAAGCGGCCCACCGCCTCGAAGGTGATGCCCATGACGTGGGGGCAGGAGAAGCTGGCGGGGCAGGAATTCAAAGGTCCGTTGACGCCGGAGGTCTGCTGGCTCAAGGTGGGTTTGCCGTAATCGTGATACCCCAGTTCGAGCGCGAAATAAGGATTGAACCCATAGCCGCCCAGCAGGGATAAGGTGGTCACGTTGCCGCCGATCACGCCCTGGGGCGCGGCGTTCTGGCTCAAGCTGTTGTAGTTGACCGTGCCCTGGCCCACAGCAGCTTCCACGTAAGGCTGCGCCGTGGCATCGTCGTCCGCTTGGGCGGCCGCGCAGAAACCCATGATCGGTAACAGCAGCAGAACGGTCTTTCTCATCGTCCAAAATCCTTGTCAGCGGGATGTGGGGCGCGCACAGTGTACTGCATGGCCACGGGCCGTGGTCCGGTCTGTCATCGGTTTAATGTAACGGCATATGACGGCGAAATCCTCCCTCGCGGCACGACGCCTACTGTTCGGCATCTGCGTCTGCACCCTGTACCTGTTGCCGATGCCGTCGTCGGCCGCCAGCGGCCCCTTGGGGATAGACCATCGCCTCCCTTACGATGATGCCGGCATCTGGGCACGACGCGATCAACTCTGGCTCGAGAAAGGTGTGATCCTGACCGAGCTCGGCGGCGCGCTCTGGCTCGGGGGGGAAGATCGCCTGGGCCGGACTTACTGGCAGACCATCGATGCCTCGGTCTTCGATGCCGTGACCGTAGAGCTCATGAAGCATGCCTTCGGTCGCGAACGTCCTTCACAGACCAGCGATCCGAACGAATGGTTCAAGGGCGGTCAGAGCTTCCCCAGCGGCGAGGTGGCCTTGCAGGCGAGCTTCGTGACACCCTTCATCGCCGAGTACAGCCAGGATCACCCTTGGGTATGGGGCCTGGAGATCCTGCCGGCCTATGACGCCGTGGCGCGCATGAAGACCCAGGGGCACTGGCAGACAGACGTGCTCGCCGCCTGGGCTCTCGGCAGTGCCTGGGGTGTCTACGCTCATGATAGGGAGATGCCCTTCTTCCTCGGGTACATGCCCCATGGCATCGTGATCGGCTTGCACACACGTTTCTGAATCCAAAAAAAAGAAACCCCGCGCTGAAGCGGGGTTTCTTCGTCATCGGAGACTCTGCGTCTCAGTTATTCTGATCTTCCGTCTTCCAAACGACAGGTTCCCAGGTACCCTGGGAGCCCACTTTGCCGCCGATGTAATAGGCCTTGCCGGCTTCTATGGTGACCTTCAGGTCATGGGGCTGGTCGCGCTTGCCGCCGGAATCCCGTTCCAGGCCCTGGGCGACGGAGGGATCCATCACGCCCATCTTGAAGGTGAAGGTGTAGTCGCCCGGCGTGATCCAGAGCACACCCTGGTCAACACGGTTGCTCAGCTTGCCGTCCACCATCCACATCTTCACCGGGTAGATCTGCTTGGCGCGCTGATCCACGTTGAGATAGAGGGTGGCATGTGGATCTTTCTTGGATCCCAGGAACGGGTCGGCGATGGCGGCCACGCTGAGCGCAGCGAGCATGGCGACCACGCTCCAAACCGTGATTTTGCGCATGGAAATCTTCATGTTGACCTCCTCATCGTCGTCGATACTGGAATTATAGACCTTTCCCTCGGCCCCGATATTCCTGTGATCCTGCCGGATTCGGACTCCGATAACCGAAGAACAACGCATCAAGACAGGCGCGAGTTGACGATAATCGTCCCGACGAACCAGCGTTATCCACCCATGAATGCATCGCCAGGTCGCGCGGATAGCGTGTAACGCTATGTAACGCCCTCAACCACGGGCGACGGGTCGCGTCGGATCCCGTATCCATTCGCTCCAGGAGCCCGGATACAGGCGCCCGCCTTTCAGACCCGCGATCTCCATGGCCAGCAGGTTGTGACAGGCGGTGACGCCGGAGCCGCACATGAACACCGCCTGATCCGCACGCGTGCCGGCGAGCGTCTGCTCGAGGCGCCGACGCAGCTCCGCCGGATTCCTGAAGCGCCCGTCCTCGGCCATGTTACCGGCGAACGGCAGGTTGACGGCGCCGGGTACGTGCCCCGCCACGGGGTCCACCGTCTCTTCCTCGCCGCGGAACCGCGCCGGCCCGCGTGCATCCAGGAGCAGGCCATGCTTGCGGCCGCGCACGAGCTCCAACACATCGCCCACGGGCATGGTCGCGTCTTCCGTCACGCCCTTGTACGGGAATTTCTTGACCACAGGTGTGGGCATCGCGGTGCTGACCGGGCGCTCCTCTTTCAGCCACTGCTGCCAGCCGCCATTGAGAACCGCGACCGGGCGGTGACCTAACCAGCGCAGCAGCCACCACAGCCGTGCTGCATAGGCGCCCTGGAAATCGTCGTAGGCCACTACCTGGGAATCGGCGCCGACGCCGCCACGGCCGAGGATGGCTGCGAGTCGCTGCGGGTCGGGCAAGGGATGCCGCCCGGTCTCGGGCGTGATGGGGCTGGAGAGCTCGCGCTCCATGTGGATATGACGCGCGCCGGGTATGTGGCCCGCCGCGTAAGCCTTGGGGCCCGCTTCCGGATCGGTGATGGAGGCGCGGCAATCGAACAGCACCCAGGCGGAATCGTCCAGATGTGCGGCCAGGGTCTCGGTCTCGACCAGCGTGTCGAACATGCGGACAGTATAATCACGGACAGGGGGATGTCACTCAACATATGCGTACACTCAAGGACAAGACTCTTTTCATTACCGGCGGCAGCCGTGGTATCGGCGAGGCTATCGCCCTGCGCGCGGCGCGGGATGGTGCGAACCTGGTGATCGCCGCCAAGACCACCCGGCGTCATCCGAAACTCCCGGGCACCATCCACACCGCCGCCGCGGCGGTGGAGGAAGCCGGTGGCCGGTCGCTCGCCGTCGCCATGGACGTGCGCGAGGAAGAGTCGGTGGCCGTGGCGATGCAGCAGGCGGTGGACCGCTTCGGCGGCATCGACATCCTGGTGAACAATGCCAGCGCTATCTGGCTCGCCGGCACCCTCGATACCCCCATGAAGCGTTACGACCTCATGACCGGGGTGAACGTGCGCGGCACCTTCCTCTGCTCCCAGAAGGCCCTCCCCCATCTGCTCAAGGCACCGAACCCGCACATCCTGAACCTGGCACCACCGGTGAACCTCAAGCCGCGCTGGTTCAAGGAGCACACCGCCTACACCCTCTCCAAATACGGCATGAGTTTCTGCACCCTGGGGATGGCGGCGGAGTTCGCCGCCCACGGCGTGGGGGTTAACGCGCTCTGGCCGCGCACCGTCATCGCCACCGCCGCCATCAGCATGCTGGGCGGTCACGTGCAGAAGGAATATTGCCGCATGCCCGCCATCGTGGCGGATGCCGCCCAGGCGATCCTCACTCGCGAGAGCAAGAGCTGCAACGGCAATTTCTTCATCGACGAGGAAGTGCTGCGCGCCGAGGGTGTCATGGACTTCACCGGTTATTCCGTAGCACCGGACCGGCCCCTGGCCGCGGATCTTTTCCTGGATTGACGGCGCATCGACGCGCCGCGGGAGATGCAAGATGGCATACCGCAACATCGTGCTGGCCTACGACGGCAGTCTCGACGGGCGCAAGGCACTCTTGGAGGGCGCCGAGATCGCCAAGTGCTTCAAGGCCAAGACCCACCTCCTGGCGGTCATCAAGCCCGGGCTCGGCACCGCCATGGCCCAGGGGCTGGCGGCGGCCCAGGACGGCGAGCAGACGGTCTACTACAAGGGCACCCTGGAAGACGGAGTGAAGTTCCTGAAGAAACACGGCCTCGAGACGGAGGGCCACGCCGTGCACGGCGACCCTGTTGAGGAGATCGTGAAGCTGGCGAAGCAGGTGAAGGCGGACCTGGTGGTGGTCGGCCACCGGGTGCGCGGGCCCTTGGCCCGCTGGTGGACCACACCCACCAGCATGACGCTGCTCGACAAACTCGACTGCAGCCTGCTCATCGGCATGCAGGAGGGGGACTTGAGCGTGCTGCCGGAACCTAGGAAGTGACCGGCGCAGTCAGGTTCAGCTGATCTCCACCCAGGCGGGCACGTCGCGCCAGGATTCGCCGAGCTCCTGATCCAGGGCCCGGTAGTCGGGCTCGAACTCCTCCACCAGCTTCCAGAACCGCGCCGAGTGGTCGAGATAGCGGGTGTGCGAGAGTTCGTGGATGATGAGGTAGCGCACCAGTTCCGGCTCCAGGAACAGCAGCTTGTAGTTGAGGCTGAGCGTCAGGTTCGACGAACAGCTGCCCCAGCGGCTGCTCTGGCCGCGGATCTGCATGCGCTTGTAGCTGAAGCCGGTGGCGCGGCAGAGCTGCGGCACGTATACCGAGAAGTATTCCCGCGCCCGCTCCGTGAGCCAGCGCCGCAGTGCGTCGCGGGCCGCCTTCTCATGCTGGCCGTCGTAATGCACCGTGAGCACGTTGCCCGAGGCGGTGACCCGGGCCTGCCCGCCGGCGCGGCTGCGGTACCGCACCTCCCAGTGTTCCGGGATGCCGCGCAGCTCGATGGTCTGGGGGAGCGTGAGATCCGCGTCCACCACCTGCTCGCGCATGCGCGTCCAGGTGTCACGGATCCATTGGCGGTGTTTCGCCACGAAGGCGCGGGCCCGTTCCCGGCTCACGTGGCGAGGGATGACGACTTCGATGCCCTGCCAGGGCGTGATACGCACCTGCAGGGACTTGGCCCGCGGGCTGCGGCGCCAGTGATAAGCCAGGGAACCGTGCATGTCCGGCCTCTCCACACGGGCGCAGGGCATGCACCCGCGCCTTTCTTGGTGTTATGCCTGCTTCTTCTCCGCGTAGCCGTATTCTTCGCGCGCCGCGAGCACCGTGGACTCGGACTCGAAGAGCTCGGGGAGCACGAACTCGAACTCGTGGCGGTGCACCGAGACGATGTCGCCATGCTTGAGAGCACGATCGCCAGCCACCCGGTCGCCGTTCACGAAGGTGCCGTTGATGCTGCCCTGGTCGGTGATCCAGAAGGAATGGCCGCGCCGCTCGATGAGGGCGTGGCAGCGGCCTACCGTGGGTTCGGCGGCGATGACGTACTGCACCTCGGGGTCGTAACCGGCGACGCGGCCGATCACCGTGGATTTCTCCCCCAGCTCGTAACGCTTGATGTCGTTGGGGTTGCTGATGTCGTAGAGCACCGCCTGGATGCCGGCGTCCTGGCCCGGGGATGTCTCCACCTTGGGGAGGAACTGCTTCAGTCCGCCCTTGCTCCAGACGTAATAGCCGCCGCCGCCTAGGATGGACAAGAGCAGCAGCACTGCGATCCATATCCACAGGGTGCGGCGTGACTGCTCCTCCACCTGCTGCAGGTGAGTGAGCGGCGTGTTGAAGGTGAAACCCTGGGGACCCGAGGCTACCGGCGCCGGAGCAGGCGTCTCTTCCTCAGGCGTCGGCACCGCCTTGGCGTTGCTGAGCGTGTTGTTGATATGGGTATAGATACCGGCGAGATCGCCCGCCTGGTAGGCCCGGTAGTAACCGGCGCCGGTCTTCTCGGCGAGCGTCTGCAGCAGCTCGTAGTCCGCTTCGTCCGTGAAGGCGATGCCGAACACGCGCACATGCTTGGATACCGCTTCCGGGATCAGCGACTGGGTGATCCAGTGGATCTTGTCGCTGTCGCGGGAAGCGTTGCCCACGTCCACGTAGCCGTCGGTCATGAGCACGATGTACTTCTGGGCGCCGCTGCGGCCGTGGGTGTCGAGCTCGTAGAGGGCGCGTTCCAGGGCAGCGCCGGTGTCGGTCCACTGGCCGCGGTAATCCAGCTTCGCCACCGCCGCTTCGGCGCCGCTGCGGGCGTTGTCGTCCACGGCGGTTAGCGGCATGAGCACGGCCGGGTTGGTGGCGAACTCGATGATGGAGACGCGGGTCTCGGGTCCCAGCCGACCCACGAAGTCCGTGACGGCCTTGCCGGCGAGCCGGCTGGGGTCGTTGGTGCGCATGCTGCCGGAGTTGTCCAACACCAGCACTACGTCCTGGGGGGCGGCGAAGGCCGGCAGGGCGAGGCCCAGCCACAGACCGAACAAGGCCACCGTATGGAATGCCGCTTTCACCCTCTTACACCCTCTTGAAGCGTCTTACCCTCATTGTAGCGGTCGGCGGGCTGAAACCCGAGTGTCAAAAGATCATTTCCCGTAACGACTTATGATGGCTTCTTAAAGCAGCTTTTCCATTAAGTTCAAATAGATAGGCCGGGAATGTCTAAATTTTCACCAATCCTAACACCGCCGTGACCAAAAGGTTGAGGCTGGCGGCGAACCCCAGGGTCCAGCTCAGGACCCGGAGCCAGACGATGCCCAGGGTATAGGCCGGCATATGCACTAGCCGGGCCGCTGCGAACACGGCCGCCGCCAGGCTGGTACGCAGACTGAAACCACCGGTCAGCGCGAGCAAGAGTACTGCCACAGCGAAAGCCGGATAGTTAGCCAGCAGGTTGTCATAAGCGCGTTCGGCCCGCTGACCCCATTCCGGCAGCGGCGGCAAGCCCGCCGTGGAGCGGTTGGACCACATCCACCCCAGGCCATAGGTCCGGTATTTGCACACGAAGGCCGGCACCCAACCCAGCATCAGTAGGAAGGTCATCAGCGCCAGCATCTGTAGCTCGAACGCCATGAGAAGACTCTCCGCATGGGATCTCGTCGTGGCGATTGTAGCGCCGGCGCCTCGACAGCCGCGGTGAGGCACCCGATAATGCCCCGCATCCCATGCCCGTCATCCTCGAAGCCCGCCAGCTCGTGAAACGTTACCCCGGCGTCACCGCCGTGGATGGCGTCAGTTTCGCCGTGCAAGCAGGTGAATGCTTCGGCCTGCTCGGCCCCAACGGTGCCGGCAAGACCACCACCGTGGAGATGATGGAGGGCATCAATGAACCCAGCGCAGGCGAGGTGCATTACCGCGGCAAACCGGTGGATGCGAGTTTCCGCCAGGAAGTGGGTATCCAGTTCCAGTCCACCGCGTTGCAGGACTTCCTCACGGTGCGGGAGACCTTGCAGCTCTTCCGCAGCTTCTACTCCCGCGGCCTCGAAGTGGACGAGCTCACCCAGCTCTGCACCTTGGGCGAGTACCTCGACCGGGATGCCCGCAAGCTCTCCGGCGGGCAGCGTCAGCGCCTGCTGCTCGCCCTGGCGCTGGTCAACGACCCAGAGGTGCTGTTCCTGGACGAGCCCACCACCGGCCTCGATCCCCAGGCCCGCCGCAACTTCTGGGACCTGATCCGCGCCATCAAGGCGCGGCACAAGACGGTGATCCTCACGACCCATTACATGGAGGAGGCCTTCCTGCTCTGCGACCGTATCGCCATCATGGACCACGGCCACATCATCGCCGAGGGTTCCCCTGCTTCGCTGCTGGCCAAGCATTTCCATGACGTGATCTTGCAGATACCCAAGGAAGACTTCCGGAGCGACCCCGCGGCGCTCGGCTTCACGCTGCTGGATGCCGGCGAGATGCTGGAGATCTCCACCGACGACGTGGACGGCACAGTGCAGAAGCTGCTGCAGCAGAAGGTGTCCCTGGCGCACCTGCAGATCCGCGCCCGCACCCTCGAGGACCTGTTCCTGGAACTCACCGGCAAGGAGCTCAGGGCATGACCCGCCGCTTCCTGGCCGTGCTCAAGGCCCGCAACCTGGAGTTCCTGCGGGACCGGGCGGCGCTCGGCTGGAACATCGCCCTGCCGGTGCTCATCGTCATCGGCATGTGGTTCATCTTCTCCGGCGGCGACAAGCCGCTCTTCAAGGTGGCGGTGCTGGACGGCGGCGTGACCATCGCCCGTATCGACAACGCCTTCCTCAAGACCCGTTACGTGGATTTCTACCCGGTGACGGACCAGGAGCAGACCGAATCCAAGGTGGCTCACAACCAGATAGACATGCTCCTGGATCTCAGCGACACCAAGGCGCCCCGCTACTGGATCAACGAGACCTCGCCCAAGGGCTACGTGCTGGAGAAGATCCTGGCCGGCGAGACTGACGCCCATTACATCCGCGCCACCGTGAGCGGGCGCGCCATCAACTATGTGGATTGGCTCATCCCCGGCGTGCTGGGCATGAACATGATGTTCTCCTGCCTCTTCGGCGTGGGCTACGTCATCGTGCGCTACCGCAAGAACGGCTTCCTGAAACGTCTCAATGCGACGCCCCTCAAGGCCTTCGAGTTCATCGCCGCCCAGGTCACCTCGCGCCTGCTGCTGATCATGAGCGTCACGCTGCTGGTGTTCCTGGGCACCCAGCTGCTCATCCACTTCTACATGGCCGGCAGCTACCTGCTCTTGCTGCTGGTGGCGGTGCTGGGTGCCGCCAGCATGATCTCCCTGGGTCTGTTGGTGGCAGCGCGGGTAGCGAGCGAGGAGTTCGCCGGCGGCCTGCTCAACCTCGCCACCTGGCCCATGATGTTCCTCTCCGGTGTCTGGTTCTCCCTCGAGGGTGCGCCGGCCTGGATACAGGACGCGGCCAAGGTCTTCCCTCTCACCCAGATGCTGGTGGGGGCCCGCAAGGTGATGCTGGACGGCGCGGGGCTCTCAGATCTCTGGCCCCAGCTCCTGTCGCTGGGTTCCATGACGGTGCTGTTCCTGGCCCTGGGCTCTTTCGGCTTCAAGTGGAAGAACGATTAATACCAGGCCTTTTACCGCGGCCTTGCATCCCCATATCTCCGGAATGTTCTCCCTCTTCAGACGCTGGCGCGAACGCCGCATCCTGGACCGTTATCCCATCGCGGAGCCGGATTGGCGCCAGGTCCTGACCGCGACCCCGGCCTTGCGGCGCCTGTCAGCCTCCGAACAGGCCCGCCTGCGGGTGCTGGCCACCTTCCTGCTGCATGAGAAATCCGTGGAACCGGTGCAGGGCCTCGAGCTCACCGGCGCCATGCGCGCGCGTCTCGCCGCCCTCGCCTGTCTGCCTATCCTGAACCTGGGCTTGAGCTGGTACCGGGACTGGCATTCCATCGTGCTCTACCCGGGTCTCTTCATGCCGCCGCACGAGTACACCGACGTCGCCGGCGTGGTACACCGCGGTCACCGGGTGCTGGAGGGTGAGGCCTGGCAGCGGGGGCCGGTGGTCCTCTCCTGGGCCGGGGTGGCGGAGACCGGCACGCCGCCGGGCCACAACGTGGTGATCCACGAGATGACCCACAAGCTCGACATGCTGAACGGCGAGCCTAACGGCTTCCCGCCCCTGCACGGACGCATGAGCCGCCGCGCCTGGTCCCGCAGCTTCGCCGCGGCTTATCGGACGCTGGAAAGCCGCGTTCAGCAGGGTTATCCGCCGCCCCTGGACCCCTATGGCCTGGAGAACCCGGGCGAGTTCTTCGCCGTGGCGAGCGAGGCTTTCTTCGAGACGCCGCGGGCGCTCAAGGACTTCGATCCCGAGCTCTACCGCCAGCTCACCCTCTTCTATAAGCAACAGCCGCTCTCGAACTGAGGCTGCTCAGAGCTGCCGCAAGCTCGAAGCGATCGGCATGCGCACCGCCCGCACTGCCGGCAAGAGCCCTCCGAACAGGCCCATCAGCAAGGCGTAGACAGCGCCGCGGGTGAGCAGCTCAGGGGTGACCCGGAAGGAGAACGCCACCTGGGCGAAGTTGGAGCCGAGCGTGCTGGTCTCGATGCCGTTGAAGAGCACATAGGCCAGCGCCCCACCCACGATCCCGCCCAGGAGCCCCAGCAGCATGCCCTCCACCAGCACCGAGAGCAGCACCGGAGAGCGGCCGAAGCCGATGGCCCGCAGGGTGGCGATCTCCGCCGCCCGGCTCGAGACCGAGTTATACATGGTGTTCACGGCGCCGAAGATGGCGCCGATGCCCATGAGGATGGCGATGAACGCCCCGGCGGTGGTGATGAACAGGCTCATGGCCTTGGACTGCTCGGCGTAGAAATCCGACTCCCGCTCCACGCTGACCGAGAGCTGCGGGTTGCTGGTGAGCGCGTCCTTGAACGGCTGGAAGGCCGCCGGCGAACTCAGCTTCGCGAACACCGACTCCAGCGAGCTGCCGCGCTTGTAGGAAGCCTGGAGCACCGTGATGTCGCCCCACACCTCCGAGGAATAGACGCCACCGTCGTCGAACACCCCGACGATGTTCCACTGGTAGGGTCCGGAGTGGATGGTATCCCCCAGCTCGAAACCCTTGTATTCGTGGGAAGCGCGCAGGCCCACGATCACTTCGTTCAATCCTGGCTGGAAGTTGCGGCCCGCCAGGATATGCACCTTGTCATGCACCAGGAAGGCATTGGGGTCCACGCCCCGGAACGGGACGTTGGCGTCGAGCCCCGTGTCGATCTTGGGCATGCTGAGCTGTACCAGGAGCTCGTCCGAGGCCAGAGGGCCGCCGGCGGTCTGCTGCAGGCCCGGCGCCTCGGCCACGAGTTTTGCATCGTTCACGCTCAGCACACTGTTCACCTCGGCGCCGGCGCCGCCGCGCAGTACCACGACCACGTCCGGTGAACCGGATTCCTGGAGCGTCTGGTTGAAGCCATCGCGGATGGCGAACACCGCCACGAATACCATCACCACGCCGGTGAAGCCTATGATCGCCACCAGGGAAGAATCGAGCCGCCCCTTGAGATTGCCCAAGTTGAGGGCGCAGACCGTGTAGAGCTGATGGATCCAGCGCATGGCTCAGGCCCTCCTCAGGGCGGTGGCCACCTGCAGGCGCATGGCCTGGGCGGCGGGCAAGAGCCCAGCCAGGAGGCCGAGCAGGAGCATCAAGAGGATGGCGAGCGCAAGGCTCGCGGGGGGCGTGCGGAAGCCCTGCACGAAGGGGAGCTTCGCGCCTATGCCCCCGGCGATGAAGGCGCCGAGCCCCAGGCCCAGCAACCCGCCCAGGAAAGTCACCAGCAGGGACTCCATGAGGACCATGGAACCGACGCCACGACGGCTGAACCCCAAGGCCTTTAGCACCGCGAGCTCGCTGGTGCGCTCCCGGATCGATTGGGCCATGGTGTTGGCGATCACCAGCAGCATGCTGAACAGCACGGCGCTGACGATACCGGTGACGATCTTGCCGATGTTGCCCAGCATGGCCGCGAAGCTCTGCACGAAGGCCTTCTCGCTGGAGGTCTTGGTCTCGGCGTCGGAGTTGGCGAACATGTCGTCCACCTGCTTGGCGATGGCGCCGGCGCGGGCAGGGTCGGAGATCCGCAGCAGGAACATGCCCACCTGGTTGTTGCGGAAGGCGCGAGTGTCGTCCAGGTACTTGTAGTGCATCAGCAGCAGGTCTTCCTGGGCGCCGCTGTAGATGCCGTCCACGTTCACGTCCCAGGTGCTGTTGCCCTGCTTGTCGCGCCAGATGTTGGAGCGCAACGGGATGTGGTCCCCCACCTTCAGGTGGTAACGCTTGGCCACCGCCGGGCCGATGAGCACGCCCTGGCGGTCGTTGAGCCAGGTCTGGATCTGCTCCGGGGGCAGGTGCATGTCGTCATGCACGTCCAGGTAGGTCTTCTCGTCCACCCCGAAGGCGGTGATGGGCTGGCGCGGGTCCTGGAAGTAGCCGCCCACCCATTCCTGCCAGGTGACCTCCGCCACGCCGGGGACGGTGGCGATGCGGTCGGTGTAGTTGATGGGCATGGAGTTGATGAGGCCGACACGGTTGGTGACCACCAGGCGGTTCGCGCCCGCCAGATCCACGCCGCCGGTGAAGGCCTGGTTCACGGCGCCGAGTATCGCGAACAGCATGAAGGCGATGAATACCGACAGCAGGGTGAACACCGTGCGGACCTTGCGGCGCATCAGGTTGGCCCAGACGAGCGGGAGGTACTTCATTTCTCCGCCTCCGTGGCGAGCCGCCCCTTGTTCATGTAGAGGATGCGGCGCGCCCGGGCGGCGGCGTGGGGATCGTGGGTCACCATGACGATGGTCTTGCCCTGCTCCCGGTTGAGGGCCTGCAGCAGGTCCAGGATCTCGTCCCCGGACTTGCGGTCGAGATCGCCGGTGGGCTCGTCGCAGAGCAGCAGCAGGGGATCGCCGACGATGGCCCGGGCGATGCCGACGCGCTGCTCCTGGCCGCCGGAGAGCTCCGCGGGCTTGTGCTTGGCCCGGTCCCCGATGTTGGCCAAGGACAGCGCCGCCTGCACGCGCCGCTTGCGATCCGTGGCCGAGAGGCCAGTGAGCAGGAGCGGCAGCTCCACGTTGCGCTCGGCCGAGAGCACCGGCAGCAGGTGATAGAGCTGGAATACGAAACCCACGTTGTGGGCGCGCCAGCGGGCGAGCTCGGATTCGTTGTAGCGGGCGATGTCCGTACCGTCCACCTCGAGGGTGCCGGAGGTGGGCCGGTCGATGCCACCCAGCAGGTTCAGCAGCGTGGTCTTGCCGGAACCGGAGGGACCCATGAGCGCCAGGAAGTCGCCCCGCGGGATGCTGAGGGAGAGGTTCTGCAGCACGTGCACCGTCTCGCCGCCGCGGCGGTATTCCTTGGTGACGTCGCGCAGCTCCACCAGGCTCTGGGCGTCGGATTGGGGGACGGGCTTCGGCATGCTCATGGATCGCTCCTCAAGAAGGTTCGCGTTCAATTTCAATTCGGGTCGGCTTCGCGGACACGGAGTCCGTCGGCGAGGGGTTTGTCGGAAGTGACCACCACCCTTTCATCGGCGCCGACACCGGCCAGGACTTCCACGTCCGAGCCCGTGCTCGCGCCGAGCTTCACGGCGCGGCGTTCCACGCGGCCGTCGCTATAGACGAAGACGTAAGGCGTGGCGCCGTCCTTGTGGACCGCCGCCTGGGGGATCTCGATACGGGCGGCAGGCGCACTCGCCGCACTCCCCTCGCCGCCCAGGAACCAGACCTGGATGGACATCTGCGGCAGGATGCGCGGATCGAGCTTGTCGAAGCCGACGCGCACCTTCACTGTGGCCTTGTCCCGGTCGGCGGTGGGGATGATGCTCACCACATGGGACGGGATGTGCCAGTCGGGGTAAGCGTCCAGCACCGCGTCCACCTTCTGGCCCTCGTGCACGCGGCCGATGTAGGCCTCGTTCACGTCCACCTCGATCTCCAGGGAGTTCATGTCCACCACGGTGGCGATGCCGGTGCGGGTGTTGCCGCCGCCGGCGGAGTTGGGGGAGATCATCTCGCCCGGCTGCGCGTCCTTGGACACCACCACCCCGGCGAAGGGGGCGCGGATCACGGTGTCGTCCAGGAGCTGCTGGTCCAGGGCCAGGCTGTTCTGGGCCACCCCCACCTGCTGGCGGGCGCTGTCGAGCGAAGCCTGCAGGCTCGCTTCCTTGGTGGCAGCGCCGTCCATGTCGGATTGGCTGACGAGATGCCGGGCAAACAAGGCCTTCGTGCGTTCCAGGTCGCGGGCGGCATTCGCATGTTCGACGTCAGTCTCAGCGGCGAGCGCCTGGGAGGCTGCGAGCTGGCTCTTGGCCACGTTCAACTGGTCCAGGTCCGTGGAATCGTCCAGGCGCGCCAGTACTTGGCCCGCCTTCACATGCGTGCCTTCCTCGATGAGCACCTCCCGCACCTTGCCGGTGACCTTGGAGGACACCACCGCCTGCAGGCGGGGCACCACGTAGCCGGAAGCGTTCAAGAGCCGCGCACCGGCCGCGCCGCCGGCGCTGTCCTGCACCGCGTGCGCCGCGGCGGTCTGCACCGCTATATACGAGGGCTTGAACAGCAGCCAGGAGATGAGCAGCGACAGGCCCAGGACGACGGCGCCGCCGACGATGAGCCAGGGACGGGTGCGGCGCTTCAGCGCCATCTCGTCGGCGCTCCGGTCCATCTTCAAGGCATCCAAGGCTTCCCGGTCCAAAGGCATCTCATGCACCCCGTGATCAGCAGGCCGGACAGAAAACGGTCGTTAGTTTACACTTGCGCCGCGGCGTCCCGTCCGGATGCGGAGCAGTCTGCCTTCCTCACGGCACCGGCGGCAGTCATGTTAATCAGGACTATGGAATGACAGATGTCACGCGCCAGCCCGGTCTCATCGACATCGGCGCCAACCTCACCCATGACAGCTTCGACGCGGACCGGCCCGATGTCATGGCCCGGGCCCGCAAGGCCGGCGTCACTCGCTTCATCGTGACCGGCAGCGATGCGGCCCATAGCCGCCGGGCACTGGAGCTGGCCCGGGAACATCCCGGTGTCATATTCGCCACCGCCGGGGTGCATCCCCACCATGCCAAAGAATGCAGCGACGCGACCCCGGACGAGCTCCGGGAGCTGCTCGCCCAGCCGGAGACGGTGGTCATCGGCGAATGCGGCCTGGATTACTTCCGCAACTTCTCGCCCCAGGACGTGCAGCGCTGGGTGTTCGAGATGCAGCTGGAACTCGCCGCCGAGAACGGCAAACCGGTGTTCCTGCACCAGCGGGACGCCCACCACGATTTCATGCAGATCCTGGGCCGCTACCGCTCCCGGCTCAGCCGCGCCGTGGTGCATTGCTTCACGGGCGACGCGGCGGAACTGAAGGATTATCTGTCCCTCGACTGCCACATCGGCATCACCGGCTGGATCTGCGACGAGCGCCGCGGCAGGCACCTGAAGGATTGTGTGGGCCTGATCCCGGCGGACCGGCTCATGATCGAGACCGACGCCCCCTACCTCATCCCCCGCGACCTCGCGCCGAAGCCCGCGTCGAACCGCAACGAACCCATGCACCTGGCCCATATCTGCAACGTGGTGGCCGCCTGCGTCGCCAAGCCGCCGCTGCAGCTTGCGGTGGAAACCACACGCACGGCGGAGGAATTCTTCAAGCTGCCGCCGCTCGCGGGCCTGGGGTAAAATCCGCCTCCCGCCTACGACCCTATCCTTCGGAGATGGCCATGGACCTGAACGAGCTCAAGCGTTTCACCGACAAGGCCTGGGATGAATCCATCCTGCCGACGCTCCAGACCTACGTCGCCATCCCCAACAAATCCCCGAACTTCGATCCCGACTGGCAGGCCCACGGCTACATGGACAAGGCGGTCGAACTCGCCGCCGACTGGTGTCGCCGCCAGCCCATCAAGGGGATGCGCCTGGAAGTGATGCGCCTGCCGGGCCGCACCCCGATCCTGTTCGCGGAGATCCCCGGCGAGGGCAAGGACACGGTGCTGCTCTACGGCCACCTCGACAAGCAGCCGGAGTTCACCGGCTGGCTCGAGGGCCTCTCCCCCTGGACCCCGGTGATGCGCGGCGACAAGCTCTACGGCCGCGGCGGAGCCGACGACGGTTACGCCACCTTCTCGTCCCTGACGGCGATCCGCGCGCTGCAGGAGCAGGGTATCCCCCACGCCCGCTGCGTGATGATCATCGAATGCTGCGAGGAATCCGGTAGCTACGACCTGCCCCACTACATCGAGGCCCTGGGCAAGCGCCTGGGTGACGTGAGCCTGGTGGTGTGCCTGGACGCCGAGTGCGGCAACTACGAGCAGCTCTGGACCACCACCTCCCTGCGCGGCAACCTGGTGGGCTCGCTCACGGTGGAAGTGCTCACCGAGGGCGTGCACTCCGGCGCCGCCAGCGGCATCGTACCCTCCAGCTTCCGCATCGTCCGCAGCCTGCTGGACCGGGTGGAGGACTCCGCCACCGGCGCCTCCAAGGTGAAGAGCCTGAAACCCAAGATCCCGGCACAGCGCGTGCAGCAGATCAAGCGCGTGGCCAAGGTGCTGAAGAACACCGTCTACACCAAGATGCCCTTCGTGAAGGGCATGCAGCCCTTGAGCAAGGACGTGGTGAAGCTCATCGTCAACAACACCTGGGGTCCGACGCTCTCGGTCACCGGCGCAGACGGCATCCCGGCTCTCGGCAACGCCGGCAACGTGCTGCGGCCCAAGACCACCCTCAAGCTCTCCTTCCGCCTGCCGCCCACCGCGGACGCGAAGAAAGTCGGAGCGGAAGTGAAGAAGCTGCTGGAGACCAAGCCGCCTTACGGCGCCAAGGTGAAGTTCCAGGTGGAATCCGCCATGGGCGGCTGGAACGCGGCGCCGGTGGCGCCCTGGCTGGAGAAGTCCATGCAGAAGGCCTCCAAGGCCCACTTCGGCAAGGACGCGGTGTACATGGGCACCGGCGGCAGTATCCCCTTCATGGGCATGCTGGGCAAGAAGTTCCCCAAGGCCCAGTTCCTGGTGACCGGTCTCCTCGGCCCCCATTCCAACGCCCACGGCCCCAACGAGTTCCTGCACGTGCCCACGGGCAAGAAGCTCACGGCCTGCGTGGCCCAGGTGATCGCGGATCACCACGACCGGTGACCGGGTGAGGTGACGAGGGTATGGACGCGGTACTGCTGTCGAGGCTGCAGTTCGCTTTCACGCTGAGCTTCCATATCCTGTTCCCGACGCTGACCATCGGGCTCGCGGTGTTCCTCGCGGTCATCGAGGGCCTGTGGCTCAAGACCGGTGACCCGCTCTATAAGCGCCATTACCTCTTCTGGGTGAAGCTCTTCGCCCTCAGCTTCGGCGTGGGAGTGGTGTCGGGCATCGTGCTCTCCTACGAGTTCGGCACCAACTTCAGCCGCTTCTCCGCCATCGCCGGCAGCGTCATCGGCCCGCTCATGAGTTATGAGGTGCTCACCGCCTTCTTCATGGAAGCGGGGTTCCTGGGTGTGATGTTGTTCGGTTGGAAACGGGTGGGCCCGAAGCTGCATTACGCCGCGACGCTGCTGGTGGCGGCCGGCACGGTGATGTCCGCGTTCTGGATCCTCTCCGCCAACTCCTGGATGCAGACCCCGGCGGGCGCGGTGCTCAAGGATGGCGTGTTCCAGCCCCTGGACTGGTGGCAGATCGTCTTCAACCCCTCCTTCCCCTACCGGCTGGTGCACATGCTCCTGGCCGCGCTGCTGAGCTCCAGCATGTTCGTGGCCGGCGTCTCCGCCGGGCTGCTGCTGCGCGGCAAAGACCGGCGCTTCGCGCTCTTCAGCCTGAGGTTCGCCATCCTCGCCGCGGCGTTCATCGCCCCGTTGCAGATACTGGCCGGCGACCAGCATGGCCTGGAAGTGGAGCGCTACCAACCCATCAAGGTCGCCGCCATGGAAGGCCGCTGGGACACCCGGGATCATGCGCCCCTGGTGCTGTTCGCCTGGCCGGATGCGGATACGCGCACCAACCGCTATGCCATCCAGATCCCGGACGCGGGCAGCCTCATCATCAAGCACCGCGTCGACGGCGTGGTCACGGGGCTGGATTCGGCGCCACCGGCGGACTGGCCCACGGTGCCCATCGTGTTCTTCGCCTTCCGGGTCATGGTGGGCCTCGGCCTCCTGATGCTGGCCTATGCCTGGTGCGGTGCGTACTGGATGCGGCGCCGTGAAGGGCACCCGCCCGCCTGGTTCCTGAAAGGCGCCCTGTGGATGATCCCGGCAGGCTTCATCGCCACCGTGGCCGGCTGGTGGGTGGCTGAGACCGGACGCCAGCCCTGGGTGGTCTACGGCATCCTGCGTACCGCCGACGTGGCGACGGTGATGCCGGCGGGGCAAGTGCTCGCCTCTTTGCTGGCTTTCGTCGCCGTCTACGCGGTGGTGATGGCCGCCTACCTCTATTACGCCTTGAAAGTCATCCGCAAAGGTCCGGAAGATACGCCTGCGCACCCGGCGGGCGGAGAATCAGCACCGGCCAAACCCGCCTTCGGTGGCGTGGAGGACGCCTGATATGTCCGCCCTGCCCTTCATCTGGGTCTGCATCATCGCCGCCGGCGTCGCCATCTACGTGGTGTTGGACGGCTTCGACCTCGGCATCGGCATCCTCTTCCCCTTCGCCAAGAACCACGAGCACCGCGACCTGATGATGAACAGCGTGGCGCCCGTGTGGGACGGCAACGAGACCTGGCTGGTGATGGGCGGCGTGGCTCTGTTGGCGGCCTTCCCCAAGGCCTACGCCATCCTGCTCTCCGGCCTGTACATACCGCTCATGCTCATGCTGATGGCCCTGATCTTCCGCGGTGTGTCCTTCGAGTTCCGCTTCAAGGCCCACAGCAGCCGCTATCTTTGGGATACAGCCTTCAGCTTAGGGTCGATGCTCACGGCCCTGTGCCAGGGCATCACCCTGGGTGCAGTGGTTCAGGGGCTCAAGGTCGAGCATGGGCAGTACGCGGGAGGGATGTTCGACTGGCTCACGCCCTTCAGCCTGTTCACCGGCTTCGCGGTGGTGGCGGGTTACGCGCTCCTGGGTTCCAGCTGGCTGATCATGAAGACCGAAGGCGCGCTGCAGGACTGGTGCTACCGCATGGCGCAGCGCACCCTGTTCCTGATGCTGGCGGCGGTGGCGGTGGTGAGCCTGTGGACGCCCTTCATGCAGCCGGCCATCCGCGAGCGCTGGTTCTCGCTGCCGAACTTCTTCTATCTCTCCCAGGTCCCCTTCGCCACCTTCCTGCTGGCGGCCGGCTGTGGATATGCCTTGCGCCGGCGGCGCTCCCACGCCCCGTTCTACTGCAGCGTGGGCCTGTTCATGCTGGCCTACTTGGGCCTCATCATCAGCCTCTGGCCCTACATCGTGCCGCGGGCCCTCACCTTCGAGGAAGCCGCCTCGCCCGCTTCCAGCCAGCTCTTCGTGCTGGTGGGTTTCGCGGTGATCGTGCCCATCATCCTCACGTATACGGTGGCGGGCTACTACATATTCAGCGGCAAGGTGAAGAGCGGGGAGCATTACCATTGAACGCGGCCCGGCATCCGCGGCTCAAGGCATGGTTCTGGTTCGGCGGGATCTATCTCTTGTCGCTCGCGGCCTTCGCCCTGCTCACGGGACTGGCACGGCTGTTCATCCGCGCTTGAGAGGCTCGGGCCGTTCGCGGCCCGGCGCCACGTTGGCCGCCTCGCAGACCGCGGCCCACAGGGCCTGCACGTCGGAGGCGAGCTCCACCGGCGCCTTCGGCTTCGCACGCAGCAACGGTTGGGCGAATTCCTCCAGGAGCTGCACCCCGTCGGGACGGCCCTTGGGGAAGTGCCCACGCGAAGTGAACAGGATGCGCGACACGGGATCGAGGCCTGGTGCCACGAGCTTCACTGCCGCCAGGCGGTCATGCATGGGGCGGATGGGGTTGTTGAACTGGTAACGGCGCCGGCGGCCCATGGCGGTCCACACGTCCATCTTCTCGGAACAGAAGATCGCTCCCTCCACGTCGCGGATGTCCAGCACATAGAGCTGGCGGCCGCGCAGCAGGATGGCATCCACCGGCACGAAACCGCCGATGCCGTCGGGCAGCACCACGTCACGCACCAGCCGGTCACCGATGATGCGCAGGGTGTGGGTCACGTCGCGGCGGATCGCGGTGACGCGCAGCCACAGCATCACACCGAGGACGATGAGCAGCAAGGCCGCCACGCCGACCGCGGCGGTCCAGAACAGCCAATTGCCGTACCAGGCGTGCGCCATCCCGTTTCCTTCTTGTCTTGGCCGGCCCCAACCGGCGGCGCGTATTGTAACGGAAACGCTCGCGCGCCCGGTATGCCTAGAAGGCGATGCGCCCTGTCAGGATATCCCTATACATCACCCAGTCGCCCATGAAGCTGTAGAGGGGATGGCTGAAGGTAGCGGGCCGGTTCTTCTCGAAGAAGAAGTGCCCGATCCAGGCGAAGCCGTAGCCGAAGAGCGGCATGAGCAGGAGCGTCCACAAAAAACCCGTGAAGAGCGCGTAGACGAGCGTGAGCAACACCAGGCTGCTGCCGAAGAAGTGCAGCCGCCTGCAGGTGCGGTTCCGGTGCTCTCCCAGATAGAAGGGGTAGAAATCCCTGAAGCTGGCATAGCCCGTGCTCATCGCCCTGCTCCTTTACCTTAGTAGTCTAAATATACCGCGCGGGTCATGAGTGAGGGCGATGCTCACGATGAAGCCGAACAGGAGCAGCGCAGCGACGAACAGCGCGAGCTTGAGGCGGCGCGGTCCGCGCAGGCGGAAAGCCAGGATGCCGAGCAGGATGTAGGCGAGCACGCAGAGGAGCTTCACTCCCAGCCAAGGGCTGCGGAGTGGATCCAGCCTCAGCATCACCGTGAGCCCAACGCCGCAGGCCAGCAGCAGGCTGTCCACCACATGGGGTAATACCCTGAGCAGCCGGCCGGCAGGTCGGCGGCCGGCCCACAGGCTGAGCGCCCCCCGCCAGGCGAAGAGCGCGAGGCTTAGGGCCGCGAACAGCACGTGGGCGGCCTTGATATCCCAGTACATGGGCTCCTTAAGACCCGCGTCCGGCGCGGCTTTGTCTTGATGGGCTAATAGGACTAAAATAGTCCTATATCTAGGAGGACCACAAGCCCTTGCTGCGCCTGAGCAAATTGACCGATTACGGCACCGTGGTGCTGGCCCAGATCGCCCGGGACCCGGCGCGGCTGCACACGGCTGCCGAGCTGGCCACGGCCCTGCATCTGGCCGCCCCCACCGTGAGCAAGCTCCTGAAGCAGTTCGCCCGGGCCGGGCTCTTGAGCTCCCACCGCGGCGCTCGCGGCGGCTACACCCTCGCCCGCCCGGCCGAGGACATCACGGCGGTGCAGATCATCGATGCACTGGAAGGCCCCGTGGCCATCACCCAGTGCAGCATGAGCCACAGCCGTTGCGGCATCGAATCCGTATGCGGAATCGGCCACAACTGGCAGCGCATCAGCCTCGCCATCCGCGACGCCCTGCGTACCGTGACCCTGGCGCAGCTGGCCCGTCCCGTGGCCCTCCCGCCGCGCCTCGACTTCCGGGCGGTGCTGGACGGCACCGCCGCCCCACGCAAGCAGTGAGCTGAAGACATGGCCGCCGACAACCGGGACATGGACAAGCTGCTCAAAGGCGAATACCGCCACGGCTTCGTCACGGACATCGAATCGGACACGGTCGCACCGGGCCTGAGCGAAGACGTGGTGCGGCTCATCTCCGCCAAGAAGCAGGAACCGGCCTTCATGCTGGAGTGGCGGCTCAAGGCCTTCCGGCATTGGCTGACGATGCAGGAACCCGCCTGGGCGCACCTGCACCACCCGCCCATCGATTACCAGGGCATCTCCTATTACTCGGCGCCCAAGTCGAAGAAGGACGGCCCCAAGAGCCTCGCCGAGGTGGACCCGAAGCTGCTCGAGACCTACGAGAAGCTGGGTGTGCCCCTGCACGAGCGTGCCGCGCTCGCCGGTGTGGCGGTGGACGCGGTGTTCGACTCCGTGTCCGTGGCCACCACCTTCCGGGAGAAGCTCGCGGAAGCGGGTGTGATCTTCTGCTCCTTCTCGGAGGCGGTGCAGAAGCACCCGGCCCTGGTGGAACAGTACTTGGGCTCCGTGGTGCCCTACTCCGACAACTTCTTCGCCACCCTGAATTCGGCGGTGTTCTCCGACGGCTCGTTCGTCTACGTACCTAAGGGCGTGCGTTGCCCCATGGAGCTCAGCACCTACTTCCGCATCAACGCCTCCAAGACCGGCCAGTTCGAACGCACCCTCATCGTGGCAGAAGAAGGCGCTTGCGTGAGCTACCTCGAAGGTTGCACCGCCCCTATGCGCGACGAGAACCAGCTGCACGCGGCGGTGGTGGAGCTCGTGGCGCTCAAGGATGCCCAGATCAAGTACTCCACGGTGCAGAACTGGTATCCGGGCGACGAGAACGGCAAGGGCGGCATCTACAACTTCGTGACCAAGCGCGGCGAATGCCGCGGCGACCGCTCCAAGATCTCCTGGACCCAGGTGGAGACCGGTTCCGCCATCACCTGGAAATACCCGAGCTGCGTGCTCAAGGGCGACCATTCCGTGGGTGAGTTCTACTCCGTGGCGGTGGCCAACCATTACCAGCAGGCGGACACCGGCACCAAGATGCTGCATATCGGCAAGGGCACCAAGAGCACCATCGTCTCCAAGGGCATCTCCGCCGGCCACGGCCAGAACAGCTACCGCGGCCTGGTGAAGATCGCCGCCGGCGCCGAGGGTGCCCGCAACTATACCCAGTGCGACTCGCTGCTCATGGGCGACCGCTGCGGCGCCCACACCTTCCCCTACATGGAAGCCAAGAACCCCACCGCCAAGGTGGAGCACGAGGCCACCACCTCCAAGATTAGCGACGACCAGCTGTTCTATTGCCGGAGCCGCGGCATCGATCCGGAGGACGCGGTGAACATGATCGTGAGCGGCTTCTGCAAGGACGTCTTCAAGGAACTGCCCATGGAGTTCGCGGTGGAGGCCCAGCGCCTGCTCGCCGTGACCCTGGAAGGCGTAGTTGGTTAAGAACGAAGAGAAACCCATGCTAAGCATTAAGAACCTACATGCCAAAGTCGATGGCCGCGAGATCCTCAAAGGCTTGGACCTGGAGGTGAAAGCGGGCGAAGTCCACGCCGTGATGGGCCCCAACGGCTCCGGCAAGAGCACCCTCGCCCACATCCTGGCAGGCCGGGATGGCTATGAAGTCACCACCGGCAGCGCCAGCTATCTCGGCAAGGACCTACTCGCCATGGCGCCGGAAGAGCGCGCCCGGGAAGGCGTGTTCCTGGCCTTCCAATACCCGGTGGAGATCCCCGGGGTGAACAACGTCTACCTGCTCAAGGCCGCCTTCAACGCCATCCGCAAGCAACGCGGCGAGGAGGAGCTGGACGCCATGGATTTCCTGGCCCTGGTGAAGGCCAAGATGCAGTTCATGGAGATGGACCCTTCCTTCCTGAATCGCGCCGTGAACGAAGGCTTCTCCGGCGGCGAGAAGAAGCGCAACGAGATCCTGCAGATGTTGGTGCTGGAGCCGAAGCTCGCGCTGCTGGATGAGACCGACTCAGGCCTCGACATCGATGCCCTCAAGGTGGTGGCCAAGGGTGTGAACAAGCTGCGCGATCCGCAGCGCGCCATGGTGTTGGTGACCCATTACCAACGGCTGCTGGACCACGTGGTGCCGGACCGGGTGCATGTGCTCGCCGGCGGCAGGGTCGTGAAATCCGGCGGCAAGGAGCTGGCCCTGGAACTCGAGAAGCGCGGCTACGACTGGCTGCGCGAAGGCGCGACGGCTTAAATGGATACTGCCCTGCAGAGCTACCTGGAAGGCTACCGGTCATTGCCGGCGGCCCCGGCCTGGCTCAGGCCCTTGCAGGAAGCGGCTCTGGAACGGGTTGAAGCGCGCGGTTTCCCTGCTGCCCGGGACGAGGCCTGGAAATACACCTCGGTGGCGGCCCTGGAGAAACGCGGCTTCAAGCCTGCTTTCGGGTCTGTCCAACTTGACGCCGATGTACTCGGCACGCTCCTGGTCCCCGGCCTGGATGCGAGCCGGGCGGTGTTCGTGAACGGGCGCTACGACCCCGCCCTCTCCCGCCTGCCGGAAGGCGTGAGACTGGTGTCCCTGGCTTCTGCCGAGGCCGGCATCAAGGGATCCCTGGACCTGCACCCGGACTGGGAACACGACACTTTCGTGAACCTGAACACCGCCCTGTTTCGGGACGGATTGTTGCTGGAACTGGCGCCGGGCCAGATCCTGGAGCGGCCCCTGGAACTCCTGCACGTGACTCTGCCGGAAGAAGGCGCCGCTGCCCACAACCTCCGCTTCGTGATCCGGCTCGGCGCCGGCGCTCAAGGCTCCCTGATCGAGCGCTACACCCATCAGGGCGAGGGCAAGCACTTCAACAACGTGGTCACCCAGGTGACGCTGGCCGAGAAAGCCAAGCTCGAGCACGTGCGCTTGCAAGCCGAGAGCACCCAGGCGTTCCATGTGGCACGGGTCTTGGTGCGGCAGGCGGCCTGCAGCCAATACCGCTCCCATAACCTGCACGTCGGCGGCGCCTGGACGCGCCTGGACCTGCACACGCGTCTCGAAGCGGAAGGCGCCAGTGCCTACCTGCGCGGTCTCTACGCCGTCACCGGCCGCCAGCATGTGGACAACCACACCCGGGTGGACCATCTCGTCCCCCACACCACGAGCCAGGAACTCTACCGCGGCATCCTGGACGGCCAGGGACGTGCCGTGTTCAACGGCAAGGTGGTGGTGGCGCCCCATGCCCTCAAGACCGATGCGGAGCAGGCCAACCACAACCTGATCCTGTCCCGGGGCGCGGAGATCGACACCAAGCCGGAGCTGGAGATCTACGCCGACGATGTGAAGTGCAGCCACGGCGCCACCATCGGCCAGTTGGACGAGCAACAGCTCTTCTATCTGCGCTCCCGCGGCCTGGACGAGGCGAGCGCCCGCAGCTTGCTGATCTCCGCCTTCGCCGAGAAGTTGCTCACCGGCCTCCCCCAACCCGCCTTCGCCGCCTACGCGCGCCAGCTGCTGAGCACGAGCATCAGCGCGATAAAACCCGAGGGACAGGCATGAACAAGCTCAGCCACAAGCTGCAGGAATCAGCCGGCTTCGACCCACTGCGCTGGCGCGGTGACTTCCCCATCCTGCACACCCAGGTGCACGGCAAGCCGCTGGTGTACCTGGACAACGCCGCCACCAGCCAGAAACCCCGGGCGGTGATCGATGCCGTCTCCCGTTACTACGAGAGCAGCAACGCCAACGTGCACCGCGGTGTGCATCACCTGAGCGAGGTCGCCACGGCGGCCTACGAAGGCGCCCGGGAGAAAGTGCGTAGCTACATCAACGCCACGTCCGTGAAGGAAGTGATCTACACCCGCGGCACCACCGAGTCCATCAACCTGGTGGCCCAGAGCTATGCCTGTCCCCGCCTCAAGGCCGGCGACGAGATCGTCCTCTCGGAGATGGAACATCACTCCAACATCGTGCCCTGGCAGCTAGTGACCCAGCAGACCGGTGCGGTGCTCAAGGTCATCCCCATCACCGATGCGGGCGAACTCGCGCCCGGTGCCTATGAGCGGCTCTTCAGTCCGCGCACCAAGTTCGTTGCCCTGAGCCATGTGTCCAACGCCTTGGGCACCGTGAATCCGGTCAAGGAGATGGTCGCCTTCGCCCATGCCCGCGGTGTGCCGGTGTTGCTGGACGGTGCCCAGGCGGTGCCCCACATGCGGGTGGATGTGCGCGACCTCGGTTGCGACTTCTACGCCTTCTCCGGTCACAAGATGTTCGCCCCCACGGGCATCGGCATCCTCTACGGCAAGGAAGCGCTGCTCGACGCCATGCCCCCCTGGCAAGGGGGCGGCGAGATGATCCGCATCGTGCGCTTCGGCGAGACCACCTATAACGACCTGCCCCACAAGTTCGAGGCCGGCACCCCCGACATCGCCGGGGCCGTGGGCCTGGGCGCGGCGGTGGATTACCTCCGTGCTGTGGATCTCGATGCCGCCCAGCCCTATGAACAGGAGCTGCTGGCCTACGGCACCGAAGGGCTCAAGGGCATCCCCGGCGTGAAGCTGGTGGGTACCGCCAGGCACAAGGCGGGCGTGCTGTCCTTCGTCATGGACGGGGTCCATCCCCACGACCTCGGCACCATCGTGGACCAGGAAGGGGTGGCCATCCGTACCGGCCACCACTGCGCCATGCCTGTGATGGAGCGTTACGGCCTGCCGGCCACGGCCCGGGCTTCCCTCGCCTTCTACAACACCCGCGCGGACCTCGACGCGCTGGTGGCGGCCCTGCACAAGGCCCGGGAGATGTTCCGCTGATGGACCTCAAGGACCTCTATCGCGACGTGATCGTGGATCACAACCGCAGCCCGCGGAACTTCCGCAAGATCGGCGGCGCGGACCGGATGCAGGAAGGTTTTAACCCCCTCTGCGGCGACAAGCTCACGGTCTACCTCAAGCTGGACGGCGAGAAGATCAGCGATCTGAGCTTCGAAGGCAGCGGTTGCGCCATCTCCGTGGCCTCCGCCTCCCTGATGACCGAACGCCTCAAGGGCAAGACCCGGGCCGAGGCCCTGAAGCTCTTCGACGAGATGCACGAGCTCCTGACCTCGAGCGCCGCAGCCGCGGATACCGATTCCCTGGGCAAGCTCGCCGCCCTCTCCGGCGTGCGCGACTACCCGTCTCGGGTGAAATGCGCGAGCCTCTGCTGGCACACCCTCAAGCGCGCGCTGGCCGATGGTGACCATGCTGCCGTGAGCACGGAATAAGCCCATGTACGACCGCGAACCCGTCAAGCTGAGCCGCGCCTGCGAGGCGGTGATGATCCCCGCCGGCACGCACGTGCTCATCCCGGAAGGCACCGAAGTGAACGTCGCCCAGTCCTTAGGGGGGAGCTTCACCGTATACGTGGATGGCAACCTGCTGCGCATCGCCGGCAAGGATGCCGATGCCCTGGGGCTCGAGGTCCAGGTCGGCCCCAAGCTGCCGGAGAACCCCACGGACACGGACGTGGAGAGACTCGTCTGGGATCAGCTCAAGACCTGCTTCGATCCGGAGATCCCCATCAACATCGTGGATCTGGGCCTCGTCTATTCCTGCGAACTCAGTCCCGCGGACGAGGGTGGCAAGAAAGTAGCGGTGAAGATGACCTTGACCGCCCCCGGCTGCGGCATGGGGGGCATCCTGGTGCAGGACGTGAAGGAGAAGCTCGAGCAGGTGCCCCTGGTACACAGCGCCGACGTGGAACTGGTCTTCGACCCCCCCTGGAGCCGGGAGATGATGTCCGAAGAAGCCAAGCTTCAAACCGGGATGTATTACTGATGGCCGATTGGATCGACGTCGGTACGGTGGACGAGATTCCGCCCGGCAGCCACAAGGTGGCGGACGTGAACGACGTACTGATCGCCGTTTTCAACGTGGGCGGGCAGTTCTACGCCATCGAGGACGTCTGCACCCACGACGGCGGCATCCTGACGGGCGGCCAAGTGAAGGACTGCATCATCACCTGCCCGCGTCACGGCGCCACCTTCGACATCCGCACCGGCATGGCCCTGACCGCACCCGCTTACGAGCCCACCGCCACCTTCCCCGTCCGGATCGAGGGCGGGAGGGTGCAGGTCAAAGACGATCGCTGGGATTGAGGATCAGATGTCGGCCGGCAGGTCCGATTCCCCGAAGTGTTCCAGGTAATCGGCATGGGCCGCCTTGATCACCTCGTAGGCCTGCTCATGCTTATAGACTGACTGGATGTCCACCTTGTGGGCCTGGCCGGGCACCCACTTGTAGGTGCTGAAGTAGTGCACCAGGCGCTCCACCATCACGTGGGGCAGGTCCTCGAGCTCGCGCGCATGACCCCAGAGGTTATCGCTAGCCAGGACAGCGATGATCTTATCGTCCGCTTCGCCGCCGTCGATCATGCGCAAGCCGCCGATCACACGCGCGCTCATGAGCACTTCCGATCTGGCGATGGGCCGCTCCGAGAACACGCAGATATCCAGCGGATCCCTGTCGCCCGGGATGTCGCCTCCCGCCAGCTTGCCAACACGCTCGCCGCAGTAGGTGCGCGGCACGAAGCCGTATAAGGCCGGCATGTGCGCCGAGCTGCGCTGCGGACGGTCCACCCGCAGATAACCCGTGGCCTTATCCACCTCGTACTTCACCACGTCGAAGGGTGTGATCTCGATGTAGGCGTTGACCACACCAGGCGCTTCCTCGCCGAGGTCCAGGCCGTGCCAGGGGTGAGGGCGCCATTGGTTATAAGGCTTCATCTATGCTCCGAAAACGCATCTTTTGCTTCAATACTTCGTTGCCTGCGCTTCCTCGAATGCTCATTTGCTACTTGCAAACTCCGCTTCTCGGAAGCTTGGCGCCTCGTCTTGAAGCAAAATCCGCTGTTTTCGTCTTCTTGACGAGCAGTTCAGGTGGCGGGGGCGCGCATTGTACTGGTCTTGGGCGCCGCTTCCAAGCGTTTCAGTGCTGCTCGCGGTCCTGTGGCTTCTCCACCGTGTATTCGCCCTCCAGGGTCAGGGGGCCCGCTTGCCCCTGCCGTGCAAAGCGCCGACGCAGCCACCAGATACGCAGGTACAGGGCCGCGCCCAGGATGACCACGAGTCCGAGGATCACCAAGAACAGGAAAGTGCCGAGGAAGAACGCCGTGGTGAAGATCACCACCAGCACCAGGGCAGAGAAGAGCCTGGACACGGGTCCGCGGCTCGGCGGGAAGCGGTGCATCAGGATCATGGTCAGCGCTACAGCAGGCGCTTGGCGATATCCGTGGCGGCGACGCGGATGTCGATGCGGGACATGTCGCTCTCAGCCGCCCCTTCAGGCGGCATGAAGGCGAGCCGCTCCTTCGGCGGGTTCACCGTCTGCCAGCGCAGAGCCGTGGCCGAGCGGCGCCGCGGGTAGAAGGCGGCGGTGGGCACGCCCAGGGCAGCCGCAAGATGCAGCGGTCCCGTGGAGCCGCTGATGAACAGGTCGGCGAACTGCAGGTGGCCGGCGAAAGCCGCCAGGCCGTCTTCGGATGCATAGACGCAGTTGGGCACCTTGCTGCCGACCATGCTGGCGAGCCGGTGGGCGTGGGCTTCCTCGCCCGGACCCGCGCTCAGCACGAAGTGCAGCTTCTTCGAGGCGGCGAGCTTGCGCACCAGTTCGGCGTACTGCAGCACCGAGAGGTTGCTGGCGGAACCGCCGTGACCGGGGTGCACGAACACGAGCTTCTTGGCGGAGGCGATCTTGTGCTTCTTCAGGAAGCGCTGCTTGAGCTTCTTGGTGTCCGCAGGCTTGAACTTGAGGTACGGCGGTTCCACGGACTTCGGCTTGCGTACCCCCTGATCCGCGAGGAAGGCATGCACCAGGTCCAAGTTGTACTCGTATTCAGGTTTCTCGGAACGCGAGCGCCGCTGGGTCATGCGCTTGTTGTAGAAGAACTGCGCGAGCTTGGTGGCGGGGGCGTAGCGCAGCGGTATGCCCGCAGACCAGACCCCGTAGCCCGTATCGAAGCGGGAGAAAAGGGTGATCACCGCGTCGAACTTCATGGGTTTCAAGAGCTCGGCCAAGGCCCGGCCGTTCTTCCAGTCGCCCTTAAGCCCAGGGTCCACCACCACCTCGTCCACGTAGTCGCAGGCTTCCGCCAGATCCTCGGTATAGGACGGTACCAGTACGGCGATATGCGACTTGGGAAGGTTCTTGCGCAGCGACGCGAGAGCAGGCCAGGCGAGCATGAAGTCGCCCAACTTGTCGTTGCGTATCACCAGGATCCGGGGGGTGGCTGCCATGCGGGCAGGATACCCGGGTATGTCGGATTATGGAACCTTCCGGGCCCCGAACTTGGCGCGGATCTCGCCGTCCACCGTATCCAGCAACCGGAACCGACGTTGATACAGGCTCCGTTTGCGGCTCGGCACCGTCTCCAGGGCGCGGCGCGGCGGCTGCACCGGCAGCTCGTAGAACCCCCCCGCCACCGGCACCCCGCCCGCCTCCTGCCAGAGCTCGTCGTAAGAGGACTTGATGCTGATGCGACCGCGGTAACGCCGGCGCGTCAGGCAGTGGCTGTCGTTGGTGACGCCATAGATGCGATCTATGCCCCAGCAGGCGGCGATCTCACGCAACACGTGGATCAAGAGCGGCTTGGGGCGCAGCCCGTGGAAGAGTTTGGTGGCGAGCTTGGCGTCTTCCTTGCCCTGCTCCGCATGACCACCTTGCACTCCACCGACCACCATCTCCCACCCGGACTTCCCCTGACATACCGTGAACGTCAGCGAAGCGATCCAGGCGTGCTCACGGTGCGTGTGCAGGGAGTCCAAGCGTCCCAGCGACAGGGTGAGCTCGCCTTCCTGCTGCATGTGCTTGGCATACGTGAGGTTGATGGCGAGCGGCTCCTCGAGCCCGCCCATGGACGTCTCATTGAGGAGGTAAGGCTGGTTGGAGAGCACCGCGTCGATGAGCCCCTTGGGTGCGTGCTGGCCCAGGAAGAGATAGTGCTGCACCAGCGCGTGGCAACGCTCCTCGCTCTTCAGGCTCTTGTAGAGATAGGGCCGGAACGGTTTCTCGTAGAACCGCGGGTAGAAGTTCGTGATGCGCCCGAAAGGCGATGCCGTGAGGAAAGCGTGCCAGCGGCGCCAGATCCCGAAATGCACGAAGGCGCGGAAAGAAAGCCGTACCCGCTTCACCAGCCTCTTGGAGCGGACCCCGGCGAAGACCCGACGCGCCGTCGGATAGACGGCGCCGAGCGCCGTCCAGAAATCCGAGGGCGCGGCCGGCTGCAGCCGGTCGTTGGCCGCACTGGCGTGCGCCACCACGGCGACGCCGAACGAATCCGGTGCCGACTCGAGATGGAGCCCGGGGATCAGGGTCCCAGACTTCTCAGCGCTTCCTGCTCTCGGGTCCATATACCTTCAGATGACGGCGCCCGATACGGGCTTAAGGCCTAAAGACGTGTATTCAGCGGGTGAAAGACGTCGAACGGCTGATACATTTTGTCAGAATGGTCCTGAGTGATTATTACAGCTTGGTAATGTTAGTCGAGCAGGCAGCGAAAGCCGCACTCAACAAAACGGGAATTATGGAAATTCAGATTATTTAAGAGAGAGGAAAGTTGGCGGAGAGGGTGAGATTACTCTGGGCATCCCTGCCCTTCGCCCCTTCGGGGCCCGCGCTTCGCGCGGTTCAAAATCGCTCCCGGCGATTTTGTCGAACTCACGAAAGGCTTACGCCTTTGGCGGTTTTCAAGACGCTCGGCGCATGCGCCTCGCCTTAACCCACTCGGCCACAAGAAAGAAATTGGCGGAGGGAGTGAGATTCGAACTCACGAAGGACTTACGCCCTTGCCGGTTTTCAAGACCGGTGCCTTAAACCGCTCGGCCATCCCTCCGGACGGCGGGATTATATAACGATGGTCCCGCCCATATAGGGATGCAGGGCCGAGGGCACGTGGATGCGGCCCTGCTCGTCCTGGCCGTTCTCCATGACGGCGATGAGGGCGCGGCCCACCGCCACGCCTGAGCCATTCAGGGTGTGGAGGAGTTCAGGCTTGCCGGTCTCGGGGTTGCGCCAGCGGGCCTGCATGCGCCGCGCCTGGAAATCTGTGCAGTTACTGCAGGATGAGATCTCCCGGTAGCGGTCCTGGCTCGGCAGCCAGACTTCCAGGTCGTAAGTCTTGGCGGCGGCGAAGCCGATGTCCCCGCCACAGAGCGCTACCACCCGGTAAGGCAGCTCCAGCTTCTGCAGCACCTGCTCCGCGTGGCCGGTGAGCTCCTCAAGCGCCGCGAAGGAATCCTGGGGCCGCACCATCTGCACCAGCTCCACCTTCTCGAACTGGTGCTGGCGGATCATGCCGCGGGTGTCCTTGCCGGCGGCGCCCGCCTCGGCCCGGAAGCAGGGCGTGTGCGCCGCGTAACGGCGCGGCAGCGTGGCGGCTTCCAGGATGGCATCCCGCGCGGTATTGGTCACCGGCACTTCTGCCGTGGGGATGAGGTAGTAATGGTGCTCGCCCTGGACCGCGAACAGGTCCTGTTCGAACTTAGGCAGCTGACTGGTGCCGCGCATGGAAGCCGCATTCACCATATAAGGCACGTAGATCTCGGCGTAGCCGTGCTCGGTGGTATGCAAGTCCAGCATGAACTGGATCAGGGCCCGGTGCAGCCGCGCCAGCGGACCGTTCAGGATAGTGAAGCGCGCACCCGTCAGCTTCGCGGCGGTCTCCGCATCCATGAGCCCGCGGCTCTCCCCCAGGTCCACGTGATCCTTGGGTTTGAACCCGAACTTCTTCGGGGTGCCCCAACGGCGGACTTCCTGGTTGGCGCTCTCGTCGCTGCCGTCCGGCACGCTCTCGTGCAGCAGATTCGGGAGACCGAGTTGGATGCACTCCAGCTCCGCCTCCACCTTGGCGAAATCCTCTTCCGCCGCCTTGAGCTTCGCGCCCAAGTCACCCACCTGCGCCATCAAGGGAGCGGTGTCTTGGCCCTTGCCCTTGGCCATGCCGATCTCTTTGGAGCGGGCGTTGCGCTCGTTGCGCAGCTGCTCCATGCGGGTCTGGAGTTCCTTGCGGCTGTTCTCCAGGGCGCCGTAGGCGGTGGTGTCGAACACGAAGCGGCGGCGCTTTAGCGCGCGGGCCGTGCCTTCCAGGTCGGTTCTGAGGAGTTTCGGGTCGATCATGGTTCCAGGCTTTATTTCTTATCGGGCTTCTTGCGGGCCGCGGCGTCCCTGGCCCGCAACTCGATGAGCTTCTCGGCGATCTTGATCTCGAGGCCCCGCGGGACGGGATGATAATAGGTTTTCTCCGGCATGTCCTCCGGGAAATAGCGCTCCCCCGCGGCATAGGCGTCTGCCTCGTCATGGGCGTAGCGGTAATCCCGGCCATGGCTCAGGTTCTTCATGAGTTTGGTGGGCGCGTTGCGCAGGTGCACCGGCACCTCCCGGGTGCCGCTCGCCTTCGCATCCTCGCTGGCCTCGTTGAAAGCCATGTAGACCGCGTTGCTCTTGGCGGCACAGGCGAGATACACCACCGCCTGGGCCAGGGCCAGCTCCCCCTCCGGCGTGCCGAGCCTTTCCACCACGTCCCAGGCCGAGAGCGCGATGTCCAAGGCCCGGGGGTCCGCGTTGCCGATGTCCTCGGACGCCATGCGCACCACCCGTCGGGCGATGTAGAGGGGATCACAACCGCCGTCCAGCATGCGCGCCATCCAGTAGAGCGCGCCGTCCGGGGAGGAGCCGCGCACCGACTTATGCAGGGCCGAGATCTGGTCGTAGAAGAGGTCGCCGCCCTTGTCGAAACGCCGCGCCCCGCCGCTCATCACATCCTGCACCAGGGCCTCGGTGATCTCGCCCTCCTCGGCCAGGTCCGCGGCGATCTCCAGGAGATTCAGAGCACGACGTCCGTCCCCGTCCGCCGCGACGGCGAGCTGGTCGCGCAGGACATCGGCCATCCTGAGATGCCGCGCACCGAGCCCACGCTCTTCGTCGGCCAGTGCCGCGTCGACGATCCCGCGTATGTCCGCCGTGGTGAGCGACTTCAGCACATAGACCCGCGCCCGGGAGAGCAAGGCGTTGTTGAGTTCGAAGGAAGGGTTCTCGGTGGTGGCACCGATGAAGGTGAGCGTGCCGTCTTCCACGAAAGGCAGGAAAGCATCCTGCTGGTTCTTGTTGAAGCGGTGCACCTCGTCCAGGAACAGCACCGTGCCGCGGCCGTACTGGGTGCGCACCGCTTGGGCCTGCTCCACCGCCGCGCGCACGTCCTTCACGCCGGCCATCACCGCCGACAGGGCGATGAAGTCAGCCAGACAACTCTCCGCCAGCATGCGCGCCAGCGTGGTCTTCCCGGTGCCCGGTGGGCCCCACAACACCATGGAATGGAGCTGGCCGCTCTCCAAGGCCCGGCGCAGGGGTTTTCCGGCCGCGAGCAGTTGGGACTGGCCGATGAACTCCTCCACCCGCCGCGGACGCATGCGATCCGCCAGGGGACGGTAGTCGGCGGCGCTCGGCATGGAGGCAGTCAGGGAACGCTCAGCCCTTGGGCGGCGTGCTGCCCGTGTCGCCGATCACGTCGGCGCCCTTGGGCGGGGTAAAATTGAAGGCGTCGTCCGACACGGGCACGTTGCGCTGCAGCTTGCTGAAGGTGATGCGCGTGAGGTCGCCCAGGTTGTCCTTGAGCTCCATCACCGCCACGTCATCGCCCTTGAAACCCAGCCGCATGTTCTCGAAATCCGTGTCCTTCACCTTCGGCACCAGGTTGACCCACTCGAGGCCGTCCTTCGCGCCCAGGTCCTCCACGCTGAAGCTCTTCTCCACGTCGTTGGAGCCGGAGAGCAGCACCGCCGGGCTTGCTGCCAGGGTGTCGTTCAGGGGCTTCACCGTCACCTGCTGCAGCTCCACGTCGTAGAGCCAGAGCCGCTTGCCGTCCGCCACGATCACCTCGGGATTGGGCTTGGCGTAGTCCCAGCGGAAGCGGTCCGGCCGCTTGATGGAGAGCGTGCCGTCGGACTGCTTCACCTGCTTCAGGTTGCTGTCCAGTACCACCTGGGTGAAATCCGCCTTGAGGCTGTGCACGTCCTCCAGGAACGCGTGCATCCGGGCGACGCCGCCCGTGGGGGCCGCTGCCAGCGGCAGCGCGAAGACCGAGAGGGCCAGGGACAGCAGGATGCGCTTCATATATATGAGCCTCGTGTTCATTCGTCCCCATCGGGTGGCGGCGCGGCCGCCAGCACCTCGCGGGAACCGTTGGATTGCAAGGGACCCACGATGCCGCGGGCCTCCATCTCCTCGATCATGCGCGCCGCCCGGTTATAGCCGATCTTCAGGCGCCGCTGCACGCCGGAGATGGACGCGCGCCGGCTCTCGGTGACGATGCGCACCGCCTGGTCGTACAGGGGGTCCGCCTCGCCGCTCACCTCCCCGTCCTCGCCCGGCTCCCCCATGCCCGTGAGGCCCGGCACCGGCTCCGAGGGGCCTTCCAGGATCTCGTTCATATAACGGGGTTCGCCTTTGCGCTTCAGATGCGCCACCACCTTGTGCACTTCCTGGTCGCCCACGAAGGCGCCGTGGATGCGCACCGGCAGCGAGGTGCCGGGCGGCAGGTACAGCATGTCGCCGTGGCCGAGCAGCGACTCCGCACCCTGCTGGTCCAGGATGGTGCGCGAGTCCACCCGGGCCGACACCTGGAAGGCGATGCGCGCCGGGATGTTGGCCTTGATGAGGCCGGTGATCACGTCCACCGAGGGTCGCTGCGTGGCGAGCACCAGATGGATGCCGGAGGCACGGGCCTTCTGGGCCAGGCGCGCGATCAACTCCTCCACCTTCTTGCCCACCACCATCATCATGTCGGCGAGCTCGTCCACCACCACCACGATGTGGGGCATGGGGGTGAGCGTGCGGATCTCGGAGTCCGGCAGGAGCGCCTTCTGCTCCGGCGTCTGCATCGGATCGGGGATGGGTTTCTTGGCGTCGATGGCTTCCTTCACCTTGCGGTTGTAGCCCGCGAGGTTGCGCACCCCCAGGGCGGCCATCAGCCGGTAGCGGCGCTCCATCTCCGCCACGCACCAGCGCAGCGCGTTGGAGGCCTCCTTCATGTCGGTCACCACCGGTGCCAGCAGGTGCGGGATGCCCTCGTACACCGAGAGCTCCAGCATCTTGGGGTCGATCATGATGATGCGGGTGTGCTCGGCGGTCGCCTTATATAGGAGGCTCAGGATCATGGCGTTGATGGCCACGGACTTGCCCGAGCCCGTGGTGCCGGCGATCAGGAGGTGCGGCATGCGCTCCAGGTCCGCCACCATGGGGTTGCCGCCGATGTCCTTGCCGAGCGCGAGGGTCAGCGGCGAACCGCTGTCGTCGTATTCCTTGGATTTCAGGATCTCGCCCAGGGTCACGAGCTGGCGCGCCTCGTTGGGGATCTCGAGTCCCACCACGGACTTGCCAGGGATGACCTCCACCACGCGCACGCTGATGGCCGACAGGCCCCGCGCCAGGTCCTTGGAGAGATTGGTGATCTGGCTCACCTTCACGCCGGGTGCCGGCTGCAGCTCGAAGCGGGTGACCACGGGGCCCGGGTTCACCGCCACCACCTGCACCTCCACCCCGAAATCCTTGAGCTTGAGTTCCACGGTGCGGGACATGGCCTCGAGCGCCGTCTCGGAGTAACCCTCGACCTTGGGCGGCTCGTCCTCCAGCAGCGAGAGCGGCGGCAACTCGGAATCGGCCGGCGGCTCGAACAGCGGCACCTGGCGCTCGCGCTCCACCCGCGGGCTCTGCTCCACCGGCTTGGCGATGGGCTCGATGCGCGGCTTGGGTTTCTTCTTCACTTCCTGCTGGTGGACCTTGATCACCTCCACCTGCTGCTCGCGCACGCGGCGCGCCTGGATGGCTTCCCGGAGCCAGGCCCAGCGGTTGCGGGAACGCTCGATGAGGAGCAGCGTCCAGTGGCCGGTGCGGTCCATCATGGCGAGCCAGGAGAGGCCGGTGAACACCGTCACCGCGCCGAGGAAGATCGCGAGCAGCACCAGCATGGCCCCGAGCGGGCTCAGCACGTGGGCCAGGTTCTTGCCGATGGCATCCCCCAGCATCCCGCCGGCGTCCACCGGCAGGCCGCCCGGCTCCTTCACCGAGTTGATGGAAGCGAGGCCGCTGGCGGTGAGCAGCGCCAGGACCAGCCCGCCGATGCGCGCCGCCAGGTGCCACTTGTTCACGGGCTGGGTGGAGCGCCGCGCCACGAAGATGAGCCAGCCGGACCAGATGAGCAGCGCTGCCAGGAGATAGGCGGGATAGCCGATGAGGAAATAGAGGAAGTCGGCGAGCCAGGCCCCCGCAGGGCCGATGGCGTTCTGGACATGGCCCCCGGCCTCTCCGCTATAGGAGAAGCCGGGGTCCTTGGCGTTGTAGGTGGAAAGTGCCAGCAGCAGGACCAGGCCCGCCACCAGGAAGATCCACAGCGCGGCTTCCTTCAGGCCCTGGGCCAGGTGGATAGCCAGCGGTGACCGCTCGTTTTCCTTCCGCGTCGCTTGCGCCACCTAGTACCCTGAGTGAGGTAGCCGTGATGGCTTGCTACTTTACTTTAGCAGCGCCGGATGCACCACTTTGCCGCCTTCCACGTTGATGCCCTTGCGCAGGGACTCGAGGTCGCGCCAGCCGCCCGCCGCCAGCTTGATGGCGTAGGGGGTGATCGCGGCCGAGAGGGCCTGGGACGAGGTGCGCGGCACCGCGCCCGGCATGTTGGTGACGGTGAAGTGGGTGACGCCTTCCCAGACGTAGGTGGGGTTGTCCCAGGTGGTCGGCTTGGTGGTCTCGACGCAGCCGCCCTGGTCGACCGAGATGTCCGCCACCACGCTGCCGGGCTGCATGCTCTTCACCATGTCCGCGGTCACCACGTGGGGGGCCTTGGCGCCGGTGATCAGCACCGCTCCCACCACGATGTCGGCGAAGCGCACCGCTTCGGCGATGTCCGCGGTGTGCGGGTACAGGGCCGTGACGTTGGGGCCGAGGTCGCGCATGCGTTCCATGCGGTCGCGGGAGATGTCGAACACCGTCACCTGGGCGCCCATGCCCGCCGCCACGGTGGCCGAGGCCCCGCCGGCGACGCCGGCGCCCACGATCACCACGCGGCCGCGCTTGGCGGCAGGCACGCCGCCGAGCAGGATGCCCTTGCCGCCCATGGGCTGGTGCAGCAGGTGAGTTCCCACCTGGACGGAGAGGCGTCCGGCGATGTCGCTCATGGGAGCGAGCAGCGGCAGACGGCCGTCCTCCTCCACCGTCTCGAAGGCCACCGCGGTGCAGCCGATCTTCTTCAGGCTCTCGGTGAGCTCGGGCAGGGCCGCGAGATGCAGGTAGCAGAACAGCAGGTGGTCCTTGCGCAGCAGCTCCAGGTCCGCCTTGATGGGTTCCTTCACCTTCACGATCATCTCGGCCTTGCCGTAGACGTCGGCGGCGGTAGCCAGCACTTCCACGCCCACGGAGCGGAAGTTGTCGTCGCTGTAGCCGCTCTTGACGCCGGCGTTCTTCTCGATGAACACCTGATGGCCGTGGCGGACGAGCTCGGCGGCCGCGGCCGGGATCAGGCCGACGCGGCCTTCGAGCGGCTTCAGCTCGCGGGGAATACCGATGCGCATGGAAGACTCCTTTAGCTAATCGCGAATATTCGTTAACATGAAATCCGCCGGCCCGGCCCAGCTATTGGGTGTAACCGGCGTAATGAAACCTTCTGGCTCTCATCCGCGCAGGCGGACCCCCACTCGAGTGGCAGGCGCGGGGCGGAAAAGGCCGGGGATTCTCCTAGAAGCTGGCGTCTTGACACAAGAACCGCGGGGACCCGCCGGCTTCGGACCTGCAAGACCCCCTGGGCCTTGAAAACCCGCAGACCGCCGCCACGTAAGGCGGCTGAAGAGGTTGATTATACATGACCACCAAGCATGCCCGTCTCCTGATCCTGGGCTCCGGACCCGCCGGCTACACCGCCGCGGTCTATGCGGCGCGCGCCAACCTGAAGCCCGTGCTCGTCACCGGCGTGGAACAGGGCGGCCAGCTCATGACCACCACCGAGGTGGATAACTGGCCCGGCGACGTGCACGGCCTCCTGGGCCCGGATCTCATGGAGCGCATGCGCAAGCATGCCGAACGCTTCCATACCGAGATCGTCTCGGACCACATCCACACTGCCGACCTCAAGTCCCGCCCGTTCCGCCTGAAGGGCGACCACGGCGAGTACACCTGCGACGCGCTCATCATCGCCACCGGCGCCACCGCCAAGTACCTGGGCCTGCCCTCCGAGGAAGCCTACAAGGGCAAGGGCGTCTCCGCCTGCGCCACCTGCGACGGCTTCTTCTACCGCAACCAGCACGTGGCGGTCATCGGCGGCGGCAACACCGCCGTGGAAGAGGCTCTCTACCTCTCCAACATCGCTTCCAAGGTCTCGGTGGTGCATCGCCGCGACAGCTTCCGCTCCGAGCGGATACTGTCCGACGAACTCGTCGCGAAGACCAAGGGCGGCAACGTGGAGATCCACTGGGATCACGAACTGGACGAAGTGCTGGGCGACGATTCCGGCGTGACCGGCATCCGCATCAAGAGCACCAAGCACCCGGGCAAGACCGTCGACGTGCACTCCAAGGGTGTGTTCATCGCCATCGGCCACTCCCCCAACACCCAGCTCTTCAGCGGTCAGCTGGAGATGAAGAACGGTTACATCGTGGTGAAGAGCGGCATCGAGGGCGGGGCCACCGCCACCAGCATCCCCGGCGTGTTCGCTGCCGGTGACGTCATGGACCAGGTCTACCGTCAGGCGGTGACCTCTGCCGGCACGGGTTGCATGGCAGCCCTGGATGCCGACAAATACCTGGAATCCCTCAAACACAAGCGTTGAGCTAAGCTCTCATGCGTATGCGGATGCAGACGCATGAACACATAGACGACATAAGGGCCGGCGAGTGGAACGCCCTCGCCGGCGACGATCCCTTCCTGCGGCACGAGTTCCTGGCAGCCCTGGAGCATTCAGGCTCCGCTTGCCCCGACACCGGCTGGCAGCCGCTGCACCTCAGCTGCCGCGATGAGCAGGGCCGGCTCGTCGGCGCCCTGCCCCTCTATCTCAAATCCCATTCCTACGGCGAGTTCGTGTTCGACTGGGCCTGGGCGGATGCCTACCAGCGCCACGGCCTGCGTTACTACCCGAAGCTCGTCTCCGCCGTGCCTTTCTCGCCCGTGGGTGGGCACCGGCTGCTGCTGGCTCCGGGGGTTCGGCGCAGCGAAACGGCGCGGCAGCTGATCGACAAGGCACTTGAGCTCTCCAAGGAACTGCACGCCTCCTCCATCCACTGCCTGTTCCCCCTGGAAGAAGAGCTGCCGGACTGGAGCGCCGCCGGCTTCCTCACCCGCCGCGACTGCCAGTTCCACTGGCACGATCGGGGCTACCGGGACTTCGAGCATTTCCTGGAGGGCTTCACTGCCGACAAGCGCAAGAAGGTGCACCGGGAACGGCGCCGCATCGCCGAAGCCGGCATCTGCCTCGAGGCCGTCCGCGGCGGCGAGCTGGATGGACGCCTCATGGACGCGTTGTATCGCTTCTATGTGGCTACCTATGAGAAGCGCGGGCGGCCGAGCTATCTCACCCGGGAGTTCTTCGAGGAACTCGCACGCAACATGCCGGACTCGCTGGTCACCTTCTTCGCCTTCCACGCCGGCACGCCTGTGGCGGCGGCCATCTGCCTTGAGGGCGGCGACACCCTCTACGGTCGCCACTGGGGCTCGGAGCAGGAGTTCCACAGCCTGCACTTCGAGACCTGCTATTACCAGGGCATCGAGCACTGCATCCGCACGGGCTTGAAGCACTTCAACCCCGGTACCCAGGGCGAGCACAAGATCAGCCGCGGCTTCGAGCCCGTCTATACCTGGTCGAGCCATTGGCTGGTGCGGCCGGAATTCCGGGCCGCCATTGACGAATACCTGCGGCGGGAACAGCATCAGATAGACGCCTATTTCCACGAGACGGAGGCGCACCTGCCCTTCCATGCGTCCCGCGACCCCTAATATGTTGGCGCTGACATGCAACTGCCGCCGCTGCGCCTGATACGGCCGAGGGATCCGCCGGAAGCCTTCCCGGATCCGCGCCATGCCCTGCAGGATCCGGACGGATTGCTGGCGGTGGGCGGCGACCTCACGCCGGCGCGGCTGCTGTACGCCTACCGCCATGGCATCTTCCCCTGGTACCACGCGGACCAACCCATCCTCTGGTGGTCGCCGGACCCGCGCGCCGTGCTCTTCCCCGCCGAGGTGCACGTGAGCCGCTCGCTCCACCGGCGCCTGGCCAAGGGTGGCTACGTCGCGACGCTGGACACCGCTTTCACCGAAGTGATGGAAGCCTGCGCCGGTCCGCGTCCCCAGCAGCCGGAGGGCGGCACCTGGATCTCGCCCGCCATGCAGGGGGCCTACGCGGAGCTGCACCGCCTGGGTCATGCCCATTCGGTGGAGATCCGGATGGAAGGTGAGCTGGCCGGCGGGCTCTACGGCATCGGTATCGGCAAGGTGTTCTTCGGTGAATCCATGTTCAGCCGCCGGACCGATGCCTCCAAGCTGGCGCTCGTGCACCTCGCCCGGCAGCTCCAGGCATGGGGCTACGCGCTCATCGACTGCCAGGTGCACTCGGAGCACCTGCGGAGCCTGGGCAGCCTGCGCCTCCCCCGCCCGGACTTCCTCGCGCTGCTGGCCGAGCACTGCGCCACCGAGGGGCATCGCTCCCCCTGGCGCTTCGATGCGCAGGGAGATGCCTGATGTCCCGCGCCTCCACCGAATCCTTGAGCCTCTACATCACGCCGGAGCATCCCTGCGGCTACCTGCCGGAGCGCATGGCGCGCACCGTGTTCGTGGATCCGGAGCTCGCCATGGACAGCCGGCTCTACAGCCTGCTGGCGGTGCACGGCTTCCGGCGTAACGGACCGAACGTGTACAAGCCCCACTGCGAAAACTGCCAGGCCTGCGTGCCGCTGCGGGTGGCGGTGGAGGAGTTCAGCCCCGACCGGGGCCTGCAGCGGGTGTGGAAGCGCAACCAGGACCTCGCGGTCCGGACACTGCCCGCCGAGAGCCGTCCCGAGCACTACGCCCTCTATAAGCGCTACCTCGCCTCCCGCCATGCGGGCGGCGGCATGGACGGTTCCGGTGAGGAGGAATACGCCCATTTCCTCACCTGCCCCTGGGGACGCTCGCGCATGGTGGAGATGCGTGCCGGCGGCGCGCTGGTGGCGGTGGCGGTGATGGACGAGCTGGATGAGGCTTTGTCCGCGGTCTACACCTTCTATGAACCCGAGCTGCCCCGACGCAGCCTCGGCACCTATGCCGTGTTATGGCAGATAGCCGAGGCGCGGCGCCGCGGCCTCAAATGGCTGTATCTCGGCTATTGGATCGCGGCCAGCCGCAAGATGGCCTACAAGGACCGCTTCCGCCCCCACGAGACGCTGGGCCCCGGGGGCTGGGCGCGTGTTGAATAGCGGCCGGGATTACGGCAGAATCTGCGCGCCCGAAAGACACCCCTCAAGGGAATATGGCCAAAGAAGAAAGCATCCAGATGGAAGGCAAGGTCGTGGAGACCCTGCCCAATACCACGTTCCGGGTCGAACTCGACAACGGCCACGTGGTGCTCGCCCACATCTCCGGGCGTATGCGCAAGCATTACATCCGCATTCTTACCGGCGACAGAGTCACTGTTGAGTTGACGCCTTACGACCTTACTAAAGGTCGCATCGTTTTCCGCGGCAAATAACCCATCTTTTAACCATCCCTGGTGTCCCGGCCAGCTCCGCCATCCATGGCGGAGCGTTCGCCGCATGCGGCGACCCCCTAAGGGGCGCGCAGCGCATACGCTGCGCCCGCGGAAAATAAAAAAGATGCCGCCCACTGGGCGGCATCTTTTTCGCTCATCCAATCAATGTTCTTCTGAGTGTGCCGGCGCCGGCAGCTTCGGCGTGGCCGGCTCCGTGTGGATGTGGAACTCCCCGTCCATCACGCTCACGGACACCTTGCCGCCCTGGGCGAGCTTGCCGAACAAGAGCTCCTCCGCCAGGGGCCGCTTCAGCACTTCCTGGATCACCCGCGCCATAGGCCGGGCGCCCATCTTGGGGTCGTAGCCGCGCACGGCCAGCAGCGTGCGAGCGGCCTCATCCACCGCCAGGCTCACGCCTTTCTGCTCAAGCTGGTCCTCCAGCTCGATGACGAACTTGTCCACCACCCTCGCCACGGTGCGCTCATCCAGGTTGTTGAACGGGATGATCGCGTCGAGACGGTTGCGGAACTCGGGGCTGAACAGACGGCGGATCGCTTCCATGCCGTCCGGCGAGTGGTCCTGCTGGGTGAAGCCGATGGAGGCCCGCGCCATCTCCTGGGCGCCGGCGTTGGTGGTCATCACCAAGATCACATTGCGGAAATCCGCCTTGCGGCCGTTGTTGTCGGTCAGCACGCCATGGTCCATCACCTGCAACAGCAGGTTGAAGACCTCGGGATGCGCCTTCTCGATCTCGTCCAGCAGCAGCACGCAGTGTGGATGCTTCAGGATGGCATCGGTGAGCAGGCCGCCCTGATCGAAGCCTACGTAGCCCGGCGGCGCGCCGATGAGGCGCGAGACCGTGTGCCGCTCCATGTACTCGGACATGTCGAAGCGCAGGAACTCGATGCCCATGATGAGCGCCAGCTGGCGCGTCACCTCGGTCTTGCCGACGCCGGTGGGTCCGGAGAACAGGAAGGAACCGATGGGTTTGCTCTCGTTGCCGAGCCCAGAGCGCGACATCTTGATGGCGGAACCCAAGGAGCCGATGGCCTTGTCCTGGCCGTAGATCACGAGCTTGAGGTCCCGCTCCAGGTTGCGCAGGCCCTCCTTGTCGGAGGCCGAGACGCTCTTCGGAGGGATGCGCGCGATCTTGGCCACGATCTCCTCGATGTCCTGCACCGTCACGGTGCGACGGCGCTTGGCGGAGGGTTTCAGGCGCATGTTGGCACCGGCCTCGTCGATCACGTCGATGGCCTTGTCAGGCAGGTGCCGGTCATTGATGAAACGCGCGGCGAGATCGGCCGCGGTCTCCAGCACCTTGTTGGGGTACTTCACCCCATGGTGCTCTTCGAACTTGTGGCGCAAGCCCTTCAGGATGCGCGCCGTCTCCTCCACCGTGGGTTCCGGCACGTCGATCTTCTGGAAACGGCGCGCCAGCGCCCGGTCCTTCTCGAAGATGCCGCGGTATTCCTGGTAAGTGGTCGAACCGATGCACTTGAGCCCGCCGTTCTGCAGCACCGGCTTGATGAGGTTGGAAGCGTCCATCACGCCGCCCGAGGCGGCACCGGCGCCGATCACGGTGTGGATCTCGTCGATGAACAGGATCGCGTCCGGATCCTTCTTGAGCTCGGCCATCACACCCTTGAGGCGCTTCTCGAAGTCGCCCCGGTACTTGGTGCCGGCGATGAGCGCGCCCATGTCGAGCGAATACACGGTGGCGTCGCGCAGCACCTCGGGCACCTTGTCCTCGACGATGAGCAGCGCCAAGCCCTCGGCCAGCGCGGTCTTGCCGACACCGGCCTCGCCCACGAACAGCGGGTTGTTCTTGCGGCGGCGGCACAGCACCTGGACGGTGCGCTCGATCTCGTGCTCGCGGCCGATGAGCGGGTCGATCCTGCCTTCCTTGGCGAGCTGGTTGAGGTTGCTGGCGTAGAGCTCGAGCGGGTTGCGCCCGGCCTTGCCGCCGCCCTCCTCATCCTCCTCTCCTGCCTCCTGGGAGACCTCCCGGCCCTCCTCGTCGTGCACCTTGGAGATGCCGTGGGAGATGTAGTTCACCACGTCGAGGCGGCTGACGCCGTGGCGACCCAGCAGATAGACCGCGTGGGACTCCTTCTCGCCGAAGATCGCCACCAGCACGTTGAGGCCGGTGACCTCTTTCTTGCCGGAGGACTGGATATGCAGCACCGCCCGCTGCAGCACCCGCTGGAAACCCAGGGTCGGCTGCACGTCGGCCTCCTCCGAATCGAGGCGCGGGGTGGATTCCTGCACATAGTCGCCGAGTTCGCGGCGCAGGTTCTCCACCTCGGCGCCGCAGGAGCGCAGCACCTCATTCACCTGGGGCAGGTCCAGGAGCGCGAGCAAGAGGTGCTCGACGGTGATGAACTCGTGGCGCTGGACGCGGGCCTCCTTGAAGGCCGCGTTCAGGCAGAATTCCAGCTCCTTGCTCAACATGGCTCAGGCCTCCTCCAGGGTGCACAGCAGCGGGTGCTGATGCTTGCGGGAATAGTCGTTGACGAGCGCCGCCTTGGTCTCGGCGATCTCGTAGGGGAACACGCCGCACACGCCTTTGCCGCGGGTGTGCACGTGCAGCATGATCTGGGTCGCCTTGGAACGGTCCATATGGAAGAAGTTCTGCAGGATCTCCACCACGAACTCCATGGGGGTGTAATCGTCGTTTAACAAGACCACCTTGTAGAGAGGCGGCCGCTTGATGCGCGGCTTGGCCTCGTCCACCAGCAGGCCTTGCCGCTGCTCCTCGTCGCTACGCTCTTCGCTCATGGGTTAATTTTAGCCGAATTCGCCCGCACCGATGCCGTGCCGGCGTTGCGCCGGAAATACAGTCCTGTATGCCTTGAAAACGCCGGGCCGCGCCCCACAGCGAGTGGACGGACCGGGATTTGTAACGACCTGTTTTGTCTTAAACGTAAACACCCCACCCCGACCCGCGCCGGGGCGCAGCGCATGCGGTGCACGGCCGGCCAGGGGCGCGAAGCACGGCTTCACGCGGGCAGGCAGGATGCCTGCCCTGGACCGAACGCGAAGCAGGAAGCGCAGCGTAGGGCCGGGCTGGAAGGCACGCCAGGAAGGTGCCGAGGTATATGGCTGTTGTGACTGGAGCTATTTCGTTTTGAATGTAAATACGCCGTCCCAACCCTGACCTGGCGGATGGTTCTTGAAGTACGCCACCCGGTCCAGGTACATGCCGTAGAGCGGCCTTGCGGGGTTCGCCTGTTGCAGCGCGAAGAATTCTCGCTCGGCGCTGTCCCAATCCTGGTTACGGTAGACGCTGAGCGCCTGCTTATGTCGCGTGAGCAGGGACTTCAGGTTCTTGTCCGCGGCCTCGGCCCCGCCCAGCGGTTCATAGATGGCCACCGGCTTCTCCTTGCCTTTCACCCGCACCCGGTCGAGCTCGAGATAGGCGAAGTCCGGCGCCGCCGCGCGCGTCATCTCGCTGCAGATGATCGGCACCTTGTATTCCTTGGTGAGGCCTTCGAGTCGCGAGCTCAGGTTCACGGCATCACCCATCACCGTGTAGGCACGGCGGAACTCGGAACCCATGTCGCCCACGCTCATCACGCCGGTGGTGATGCCGACGCCGATGCGCAGCTCCGGCCAACCCTTGGCCTTGAAAGCCTTGTTGAGCTCCGCCAGGGTCGCGGTCATCTTGAGGGCGCTCTCGACCGCGTACTTGGCGTGATCGGGGTAATGCAGCGGCGCGCCCCAGAAAGCCATGATGGCGTCGCCCATGTACTTGTCGATGGTGCCGCGGCTGTGGTGGATGACGCGGGTCATGGGCGTCAGGTACTCGTTCATCAACAGGCTCAGGTCCTTGGGCTGCATGGCCTCGGAGATGCTGGTGAAGTCCCGCACGTCCGCGAACATCACCGTGAGCTCGCGGCTCTCGCTCTCCATGGAGGCGGTTTCCTTCCGGGTATCCATCTCCTCCACGAGTTCGGGCGGTATGTACTGGCTGAACATGCGCGACAAATGGCGCTTGCCGCGGGACTCGATGAGATAGCCGTACAGCAGGTGCGACACGTACAGGGCCAGCAGGAAGATCAGCGGCGGCGCCAGCGGGAACACCACGGCGGCGTACTTCCACAGCGCCAGGTTGCCGGCGCCGATCACGATGCCGGTGCCGAGCGTGACCAGGGCACCGGTGACCACCGACTGGCGCATCGCCACCCAGGTGATGAGCACCGCCACCAGCAACAGCAGGATGGTCTCGGCGCCGTTGCGGTATTGCGGGTGGTCGTTCATCACCCGGCCGTCGAGCACGCCGGAGAGGAAGTTGGCGTGCACCTCCACGCCGGGATAGACGCTGCCCACCGGCGTGGTGCGCAGATCCTGCAGGCCGGGCGCGGTGGTGCCGATGTAGACCACGGTGCCCTTGAGCACGGCGGGATCGGCCACGCCCTTGATGACGTCGGTGGCGGAGACGTAGGGGAAACTGCGCACCAGGCCGCGGTAAGGCACCAGGGCCTGCATCTGGTCGTTCACCGGGATCACGGCGTTGCCGACCACGATGTCCTCGAGATGGCCCATGTCCTGGCCGCCGCTGTCGAAGCCCAAGCTCACCGGCGCGTTGTTCTGCAGTACCTGCAGCACTGCGAGGTCCAGGGAACCGTAGGCGTCGCCGTTGTATTCCACGAGCTGGTCGGCCCAGCGGATGGAACCGTCGTCATCCACCGAGTTGGAGAAGAAGCCCTGCAGCGCCGCACCCTGGGCCAGCACCGGCAGGTTCGTGGTGTAGCCCACCTCCTTGGGGAAAGTCACCAGCGGATACTGGCCGTGTACGCCGGGGATGGCCGGCGGCGGCAGCAGCCCAACAGACAGGCTGTGGGCTTCGGTGGCGGAATAGAACACGTAACCCAAGACCACAGGACGGTGCTGCAGGCTTGCGGCGAAGATCTTGTCGCGCTCGATCTGCGGGCGGATCTTGCCGGCTTCGCTCACGAAGGCCGGATCGTTCTTGAGCGCACCGGACGAGAGCTGGTCGAGGAGCGAGAGATCGAAGCTCCGGTCCGCCTCCGGGAAGGAGACGTCGAAGGCCACCAGCTTCACATGGTAATGGTCGAAGAGCTGGTCCATGAGCGTCGCGAACTTGTCGCGCGGCAGGGGCCATTGCCCCTGCTCCTTCAGGGTCTTGTCGTCTATATCCACCACCGCGATGCGATGGTCCACCGTGCCGGGCATGGTTAGCCGGACGCGGGCGTCATAAGTGAAGCGTTCCAGCTGGTCCACCAGCCGTAAGGGGAGCGCACCGTGGATATATACGACGAAACACAGGAACAAGGCCGCGCTGATGGCGATCCTGGTGAGGAGGCGTGCGCTCAAGTGCTACCCCTGTAACACGTTTTTATGTCGCTTTAGTGTAGCCGAACGAGCCGATTAGGGAGTTCGCCCCTTGAGGGCCCACGGGGGGCACCGTTATCATGCTTTGGATAGGCTCCCGATGGGGACGGGGCCGGACCGGATCCACCGCCAGCGACACCTTAATTATTAGAAGATGCAGACCTTGCCACTACGCACACCGGATATGGAAGCCATGCTGCGGCGCTGGGGGAGCGCCCTGCAGCACTCGGGCCCGACGCTCGCCGCCGTGGTGTTGACCCTGCTCATCGCCTGGCTGCTGGCCGTGCTCACCTGGTCGTTCCTCCCCCGCCCCAAGGCGGCCGCAGGCCTGTCCGCCCCCGCCCCCGTCCTGAGCGCACACCGCGTCGACGCCGGCCGGATCGCCGACCAGCATCTCTTCGGGACGGCCGCCGCCGGCGGCAACATCGGCAATGCACCCGATACCACCCTGGCGCTGACCCTGCACGGCATCGTGGCCGGCAAGCGGGCCAGCGATTCACGTGCCCTCATCGTGGCCAACGGCGACGAAGAGCCTTACGCCATCGGCTCCACGGTCCCCAGCGGCGCGGTGATCCGCGCCATCTTCCCCGACCGGGTGATGCTCGACCGCGGCGGACAGATCGAAGCCCTGCGCCTGCCCAAGACCGATACCGGCGGCACCGTGACCGCGGAACAACCGTTCCAGGGCCCTGGCGCCTCGCCGCCCGGCGCCCCGCCGCTGCCCCAGAACCTGGGCGAATTGCGCCAGGCCATCAGCCAGAACCCGCAGAAGCTCATGGACGTGATCCGCGCCATGCCCGTGCAGCAGGGCGGCAAGCTCACCGGCTACCGCATCTACCCCGCCGGCAACACTCCGGTGTTCGGGGAACTCGGTCTGCATCCCGGCGACGTGGTGACGGCGGTGAACGGCATCCCGCTCACGGATCCCGCCCAGAGCATGCGCATCCTCTCCACCATCAAGACCTCGGAGCAGATCAGCATCACCCTGCTGCGCAACGGCCAGCAGCAGACCCAGGTGCTGCAGATGCCTCCCCCATCGGGTCTGGGCGAGGGGACGGATTCACAACAGGACTAAGTGGCATCATGGACGCTATATATAATAAGGTGTGCGCGTGAGGTATTTTGTAAAATCCGGACGTCTGTTCCCGAACCCGCGCATGGCCGCCGGCATGATCGCGTGCCTATTGCTGACTCTGTCGCTGGCCGTCGCCCACGCCGACACCGGAACGGCCGCCGGCGGCATCACCCTCAACTTCAAGGATGCGGACATCCGCGAAGTGGCCGCCACCATCGGCCAGATCACCCACAAGAACTTCATCATCGACCCGCGCGTGCAGGGCCGTGTCACCGTGGTGTCCGCGAAGCCGGTCAACGCCGACGCGGTGTACGCCACCTTCCTCTCGGTGCTGGAGGTGCATGGGCTCGCCGCCGCGCCCGCCGGTGACATGATCAAGATCGTGCCGTCCCTCGAGGCGCGCCAGATGCCGGGCTACCCGTACAACTCCGGCACACCGGGCGACGCGGTGGTGACCGAGGTCATCCAGATCAACAACGTCTCGGCCACCCAGCTCGTGCCGGTGCTGCGCCCGCTCATGTCCACCGAGGCGCAGCTCGCCGCCTATCCGCAGTCCAACGTGCTCATCGTCTCGGACCGGGCCAGCAACGTCACTCGCCTGCTCGACATCATCCAGCGCATCGACCAATCCACCGATAGCGAAGTGGAGGTCATCCCGCTGCAGAACGCGCCGGCGGCGGACATGGTGCAGGTGCTGACCTCGCTCATGCAGGCAGACGCCAGCGGCCAGAACGGCTCGCCCATGAAGCTCGTGGCCGACGAACGCACCAACAGCGTGCTCATCAGCGGCGACAAGGGAGAGCGCCTCCGGGTCCGCGCCCTGATCGCGCACCTGGACCAGCCCCAGGAGAGCGGCAACACCCAGGTGGTGTACCTGAGCTATGCCAAGGCCAAGGACATCGCCGACGAACTCAAAGGCTACATCACCGACCTGCAGAAACAGGCGGGGGGTAAGGCCGCCGCAGGCGGCGGCGGCGCCACCAGCGACGTCTCCGTGATCCCGGATGAGCGTACCAACGCGCTCGTCATCACCGCACCGCCGAAGGCCATGCGCTCCATGCAGGAAGTGATCGGCAAGCTCGACATACGCCGCGCCCAGGTGCTGGTGCAGGCCATCGAGGCCGAGCTCACCTCCGACAAATCCGCCGAACTCGGCGTGACCTGGGTAGCGGATGCGGCCAACAACGGCGGCGTCGCCCTGACCGACTTCAGCAACACCGGCGCCAGCATCGCGGGCGTGGCGCAATCCGCCATCGCCGCCAGCAACAGCAGCAGCGGTACCGGCACCAGCGTCACCGGCTTCACCCCGCCCCAGGGCCTGACGCTCGGAGTGGGCAAGATCGCGAGCGGCGGCTTCAGCTTCGCGGCCCTGATCCGGGCGCTGTCGGGCGACGGCGAGACCAACATCCTGTCCACGCCGAGCGTGGTGACCCTGGATAACCAGGAGGCCACCATCAAGGTCACCCAGAAGGTGCCCTTCGTCACCGGCCAGTACACGGGTGCCACCACCGGCGCCTCCTCCACCGGCAGCGCGGTCATCAACCCCTTCCAGACCGTGGACCGGGAGGACGTGGGCATCACCCTCAAGATCACGCCGCAGATCAACGAGGGCGATTCGGTGCAGCTCAAGATCGACCAGACGGTCTCCGACCTCACCGCCACCAGCATCGGCGGCCAGCCGGTGACGGACAACCGCGAGATCACCACCAACATCCTCGCCAAGAGTGGCGAGATCGTGGTGCTGGGCGGGCTCATCGACAACAGCCTCACCGAGTCTGAGCAGCAGGTACCGGTGCTCGGCAGCATCCCGCTCATCGGCAACCTGTTCAAGTACCGCAGCACCACCAACACCAAACGCAACCTGATGGTGTTCATCCAGCCGAGCATCCTGCGCGATAGCGAGACCGCGCGGTACTACACCGATGACCGCTACAACTACTTCCGCGATCTGCAGTTGAAGGACCGCAGTTCCGTGCAGCTCATGCCCGGCGACCAGCGCCCACTGCTGGATGACTTGCAGAAGACCGACAAGCAACCGCCTCCTGCGCAAGCCGGGACCAGCATGCCTGCCGCCTCGACTCCGACTCCGGCGCCGGCGCCGGCGAAGGCCACCGCGCTTCCGGCTCCTGCGGCGGTCAGCCACGAGCCGCCCGCCGCGGCGAAGGTCCCGGTCATCGCGACTCCGCCTGCCGCTCTGGTGTCTGCGCCTGCACCGGCGACCCATACCCCCGTCACCGTCAGCAACC
>DASSIS010000088.1:0-19799 GCA_035691665.1 Gammaproteobacteria bacterium
GCCCTGGTGCTGCGCGGCATGGATTCCATCCAGCAGCAGGTGCAGGCTGCCGCCACGCCGCAAGCCCGCGATGCGGTGTTGACGGCCTTCGCCAACCACATCCACCTGCCCTACATGGTGATGGCAGGCGTGTTGGCCGTGCTCGGCATCTGGGTGCTGCGCTCCTCTCTTCCCGAGATCAGCGCCAGCAACGCCAACGCCGGAGCGGACGCAGGCGGCCATGCCGGCATGCTGCGCTACCCGCACCTCCTGCTCGGGGTGCTGTGCCTGTTCCTCTACGTGGGCGTGGAAGTGATGGCGGGCGATGCCATCGGCACCTACGGCCGGGCCTTCGGCCTGCCCCTGGACGAGACCAAGTTCTTCACCTCCTTCACCCTGGTGGCCATGCTCGCCGGCTACCTGGCGGGGCTCGCCTGCATCCCGCGCTTCGTGTCGCAGGAGCGCTACCTCGCCGGTTCCGCCGTGCTCGGGGTGCTGCTCGCCTGCGCGGCCTTCGCGACCCGGGGCCACGTCTCGGTGGCTTTCGTGGCGGCCCTGGGGTTCGCCAACGCCATGATGTGGCCCGCCATCTTCCCGCTCGCCATCCGCGGCCTCGGCAGGCACACGGAGTTCGGCTCGGCGCTGCTCATCATGGGCATCGCCGGAGGCGCGGTGATCCCGCAGCTGTTCGTGCATCTAAAGCAGCATCTCGACTTCCAGACCGTGTTCCTCATGTTGATGGTGCCCTGTTACCTGTATATCCTCTTCTACGCGGTGTACGGTTACGGGGTCGGCCTGAAGGGCGCCGGATCCGGCGCGACAGGGCGCGCATGAGACCGGACCGCGCTTCCTGAAGAGATCCAACCCGGCCGGCTTCCCGAGGCGGACGCGGAGCTTACGTGAGCATCGCCACCATCAAAGACGTCGCCCGGCGCGCCCAGGTCTCCATCAAGACCGTGTCGCGGGTGATCAACCATGAGGCCGCGGTGCGCCAGGACACCCGGGCCCGGGTGCTCAAGGCCATCGAGGAGCTGAAGTACCGCCCCGACCTCTCGGCCCGCACCCTGCGCGGCGCCAAGGCCTACGCCATCGGCCTCGTCTACGACAACCCCAACGCCCACTACATCATCGGTATGCAGCAGGGCGTGCTCTCGGTGTGCCGCGAGCTCAGCTTCGGCCTGCAGATCCATCCCTGCGACTCCTCGGCGCCGGGCCTCACGCGAGAACTCACCGAGCTCGTGCAGCGCGCGCACCTCGCGGGACTCGTGCTCGCGCCGCCCATGTCGGAGCACATGCCGCTGATCCGCACCCTCGCCGAGCACAAGATCCCGCTGGTACGCATCATCTCCGCCACCGAGGACCCGAAGGACGGCTACGCCTGCGTGTTCGTGGACGACCGCGACGCGGCCTACGACATCACCGAGCACCTGATCCAGCTCGGCCACGCGCGCATCGGCTTCCTGTGGGGCGGCAAGAAGCACCGCTCCAGCCCGGAGCGCTTCAAGGGCTACGAGGACGCGCTCAACGACTACGGCATCGCGATCGACAAGAAGCTGATCGTGGCAGGGGACTATTCCTTCGACGACGGCTTCCGCGGCGCCCGCAAGCTGCTGGCCCTGAAGGACCGGCCCACGGCCATCTTCGGCTCCAACGACGAGATCGCCGCCGGCGTGCTGGCGGCGGCACGCACCGCGGGGCTCAACGTGCCTTACGACCTCTCCATCGCCGGCTTCGAGGACAGCCCCTTCTCGCGCCAGTCCTGGCCGGCGCTCACCACCGCGCGCCAGGCCACCAAGACCGTGGCGCGCCACGCCGCGAGGTTACTGATCGCGCAGCTGCGAGGCGACGCCGAGAGCGTGCGCAACGAGGGCTTCAGCCCCGAGCTCGTGGTGCGCGGCTCCACCGCCCCGCCCCGGCCCCAGGGCTGAAGCTCAGCCCCCGGCCAGGCGCGCCGGGGATCCCTCCAGGTTCCCATCCGGCTACCCGCCGCGCTGCACGAAGGCCGCGGCGGCAGCAGGCCCCCAACTCCCGGCGCCGTAGGGCAAGGGACCGGTGCTCGTCCGGCTCCAGGTCTGCACGATGGGGTCGATCCAGCGCCAGGCGGCCTCGATCTCGTCGCGGTGCATGAAGAGGGTGAGCTTGCCGCGCACCACGTCCAAGAGCAGCCGCTCGTAGGCATCCAGCTGCCGCACGCGGAAGGCCTCGGCGAAATCCACGTCCAGGGACACGGGGCTCAGGTGCAGCCCATCGGAGTCCGGGTACTTGCTCATGAGCAGGAGCTTGATGCCCTCGTCCGGCTGCAGGCGCAGCACCAGGCGGTTGGGGGCGATGGGGCCGCCGTCGGCGAAGATGGAGTGCGGGATGGAACGGAAGCGGATCTCGATCTCCGCCAGCTGCTCCGGCAGGCGCTTGCCGGTCACGAGGTAGAAGGGCACGCCCGCCCAGCGCCAGTTGCTGAGCTCGGCCTTCAGGGCCACGAAGGTCTCCGTGCTGGAGGCGGGCTTGCCGATGTCCTCCAGGTAACCCGGCACCGTGCCGTCCGCCGTGAGCCCGCCCCGGTACTGGCCGCGCACCGTGAGTCGTCCGGCGTTGCCGGAGTCGATGGGTTTCAGCGCGCGCAGCACCTTGAGTTTCTCGTCCCTGATCGCGTCGGGGTCGAGGGAGCTCGGCGGCTCCATAGCGATCATGCACAGGAGCTGCAAGAGATGGTTCTGCACCATGTCCCGGAGCGCGCCGGTGGCGTCGTAGTAGGGACCGCGGCTGCCGACGCCGAGCGTCTCGGCCACGGTGATGCGCACCTGCTCGATGTGGCTCGTGTTCCAGAGCGGCTCGAACAGCGCATTGCCGAAGCGCAGCGCCAGCAGGTTCTGCACCGTCTCCTTGCCGAGGTAATGGTCGATGCGGAAGATCTGCCGCTCCGGGAATGCGGCGCCGATGGCGTCGTTGATGGCGATGGCGCTGGCGAGGTCGCGGCCGAGGGGCTTCTCCACCACGAGGCGTGCATCGGGACCGTTGAGCTTGTAGCGGGCGAGCCGCGCGCAGAGCGGTGCGAAGACCTCGGGCCCCACCGAGAGGTAGAACACCCGCACGCGCGGATCACGTGCATGGCAAGCGGCGGCGAACACCTCCCAGCCCTCGTCCCGGGTGGCGTCGAGCGCGAGGTAATCCACGTGCCCCAGGAAGGCATCGAGGTGAGCTTCGTCCGCATCGGGCACCGCGCGGTGCAGGGCGTCCTGCACCGTGAGCCTGAAGTCCTCCGCGCTCTGGTCCTCCCGGGCCACGCCCAGGATGCGGTTGTCGCCCCGCAGCCGGCCGTCCACGAACTGGCGGAACAGCGCCGGCAGGAGCTTGCGCAGGGCGAGGTCACCCGTGGCGCCGAAGAGCACGAAATCGAAGGCCGCGAGAGGGGCAGAAGAGCTGTTCATAGATAAATAATACCACTATGATACCATGAACTACTAAATACCAAGCCATTTCCGTAATTGGTATTATATTGGTATTACTAATAACATGAACGCAAACCTGCTTACCGAGTTCGAGCGCTCCGCCAGCAGTGGCCCGGCACCGGCCTATCTGCGCCTGCGGCGCGTGCTCCGGGAGAACGTGGAGAAGGGCCGGCTCGGCCCCGGCCAGGCACTGCCCAGCGAGCGGGAGCTCGCCCAACAGCTGGATCTCTCCCGCGTCACGGTGCGCAAGGCCCTCGCCGGGCTCGTGGAGGACGGCGTGCTGATCCAGCGCCGCGGCGCCGGCACCTTCGTGGCCGAGCGCATCGTGAAGCCGCTCTCGAAGATGACGAGCTTCACCGAAGACCTGCGCGCCCGGGGACTCAACCCACGCTCGGTGTTCCTGGAACGCTCCGTGGGCGAGGTCACCCCGGAGGAAGCCATGGCGCTGAACCTCTCGCCGGGCAGCCTGGTGGTGCGGCTCTACCGCCTGCGCTACGCCGGCGAGGAACCCTTGGCGGTGGAGCGCAGCGCCATCCCCCACTCCATCCTCCGGGATCCGGAGCAGGTGGTGGACTCCCTCTACACGGTGTTCGACGCGCTGGGCTGCCGTCCGGTGCGCGCCTTGCAACGCCTGCGCGCCGTGAACCTCAGCACCGCCCAGGCGAAGCTGCTGCAGCTCGGCGCCGGCAGTGCCGCGCTCGCGGTGGAGCGGCGCAGCTTCCTGGCCGACGGCCGGGTGGTGGAGTTCACCACTTCCTGGTACCGGGGCGACGCCTACGACTTCGTGGCGGAGCTGCAGGGCGAATGAACGCACGCGCGCTCCCCAAGGACCCGACCCGCACCCTCATGTACACCGAGGCAGCGGACGCGGCCGCCGCCGTGGAACGCCAGCTCAAGGACAACGACGCCGTCGTGTCCGCCCTGGCGAAGCGGCTGCAGTCCCAGCCGCCGCGGCTCGTGGTCTCCTGCGCCCGGGGCAGCTCGGACCATGCCGCCACCTACGCCAAGTACGTGATCGAGACGCAGCTCGGCTGCATCACCGCGTCCGCCTCGCTCTCGGTGAGCTCGGTGTACGACGCCCCCCAGAGACTCGAGGGTGCGCTCTACCTCGTGATCTCCCAGTCGGGACGCAGCAGCGACCTGCTGCGCTCGGCGCAGGCAGCCAAGGCCGCCGGCGCCCTGGTGGTGGCGCTGGTGAACCAGGAGGATTCCCCGCTCGCCGCCACCGCCGACACGGTGATCCCGCTCCGGGCCGGCATCGAGCGCAGCGTGCCCGCCACCAAGAGCTACCTCGCGGCGCTCGCGGCCACCCTGCACCTCGTGGCCCGCTGGAAGGGTGACGCCGAGTTGCTGCAGGCACTCCTGGCGATGCCGGTAGCCTTGCGCGCCGCCTTCGCCCTCGACTGGTCGCCCTTGGTGCAAGGCCTGCTCACGGCCCAGGACATGTTCGTGCTGGGCCGGGGCTATGGTCTGGGCATCGCCCAGGAAGCGGCACTCAAGTTCAAGGAAGCCTGCGGCCTGCATGCGGAAGCCTTCAGCACCGCCGAGGTGAAACACGGGCCCATGGCGCTGGTGGGCAGCGGTTTCCCGCTGCTGCTCTTCGCCCAGGACGACGCGACGCTCCCCGGATCCCTGGAGACGGTGCGGGAATTCCGCGCCCGGGGCGCGCGGGTCTGGACCGCCGCCCCCGGCGACGCGCATCCCGACACCCTGCCCCGGGTGCCGGCGCCCCATCCTTTATGCGAGCCGCTGCTGGCGGTGCAGAGCTTCTACAAGGCGGTGAACGCCCTGGCCCTGGCCCGCGGCCACGACCCGGACGTGCCGCCCCATCTGAACAAGGTGACGGAGACGGTATGAGCCTCGCCCTCAAGAACGGCCGGGTGCTGACGGAAGACGGCTTCCGGGACGGCCTCGCGGTGCTGGTGGGCGATGCCAGCATCGAGGCGCTGCTGCCGGCCCAGGATCCGCGGGTGAAAGCGGCCGAGAGCCATGACCTGAAGGGCGCGACGCTCTTGCCCGGCTTCATCGACACCCAGGTGAACGGCGGCGGCGGCGTGCTCTTCAACACCACGCCGAGCCTGGAGGGCATCCGGGCCATCGCCGCGGCCCACCGGCGCTTCGGCACCACCGGGCTCCTGCCCACCCTCATCAGCGACAGCGTGGAGACCATGCGCGAGGCCATCCGCGCCGTGGACGCCGCCATGGCGGAGGGCCTGCCCGGCGTGCTCGGCATCCACATCGAAGGCCCCTACATCGCACCGGCCCGCAAGGGCGTGCACGCTGCGGCGGCGCTGCGGGTGCCGGACGCGAAGGACGTGGCCCTCGCCACCTCGCTGCGCCGCGGCAAGACCCTGCTCACCCTGGCTCCGGAACGGGTCCCCGTGGATACGGTGCGCGCGCTCGTGGAAGCGGGCGTCATCGTGTCCGTGGGCCACACGGCGGGCGAGTACGCGGCGGTGCGGCACGCGCTCGACGCGGGCGCGCGCGGCTTCACCCACCTCTACAACGCCATGACGCCGCTCCAGAGCCGTGCGCCCGGCGCCGTGGGCGCGGCACTGGAGGACAGGCAGAGCTGGTGCGGCATCATCGTGGACGGCCACCACGTGCACCCCGCCAGCCTCAAGGTGGCGCTCGCCGCCAAGCCCCGCGGCAAGGTGTTCCTGGTGACCGATGCCATGCCCACCGTGGGCGCCGCCGACCCGAGCTTCCTGCTCAACGGCGAGACCATCACCGCGCGCAACGGCATCGTCCAGACCGCGGACGGGGTGCTGGCGGGTTCGGCCCTGAGCATGATCGCTGCGGTACAGAACGCCGTACGCATGCTGGGCCTGCCCCTCGAGGAAGCGGCGCGCATGGCCGCCACCTACCCGGCGGATTTCCTCGGCCTCGGCGGCACCCACGGTCGCATCGCGCCGGGCTGCCGCGCCGACTTCACGGTGGTGGACGCGGAGCTCGAGGTGGTGGAGACCTGGATCGGCGGTCTGAGCCAGCGGGCCTGATCGGGAGGACTCGAGGATATGCACACCTCGCTACGCCATCTCTCCCGGGCCCTGGCCTTCGCCTTCCCTCTGCTGGTCGCCGGCGCCGCGCAGGCCGACGATGCGCCCCTGTCCCTCATCCCCCTGCCCGCCGAGGTGCAGCGCCAGGCAAGCGTGTTCGTGCTCAACGCCGGGGACGGCATCGACGTGCGGGCGGGCGACCGCCAAGCCTTCGACATCGCTAACTATTTCGCCGCGCTGGTGGCCAAGAGCCGCGGCCTGAAGCTGCACGTGACGGCCGCGGTGAACGGCAGGACGCGGCTCACTAAGATGGATTCCGACAAGCAGCTGCGGGTGTCCGGTGCGCCCGGTGCCGACGCGCCCATCGTCTTCCTGCTCTCGAAAGCCGAGGCCGGGCGCTTCGGCCCCGAGGGTTACAGACTCACGGTGGACGGCGGCGGCATCCGCATCGAGGCGGGCGCGCCGGCGGGCCTCTTCTACGGCGGCGTGACCCTCTGGCAGCTGCTCATGCCCTACGGCGGGCACGGCGCCACCGCCCTGGTACCGGACGTGGTCATCGAGGACCGGCCGCGTTTCCGCTGGCGCGGCCTGATGCTGGATTCGGCGCGGCACTTCCAGAGCGTGGCGGAGATCGAACAGCTCATCGACTGGATGGCGCTGCACAAGCTCAACGTGCTGCAGTGGCATCTCACCGACGACCAGGGTTGGCGTCTCGAGATCAGGAAGTATCCCAAGCTCACGGCCATCGGCGCTTGCCGCCGCGCGCTGGGCCCGGACGCGGCGCTCACCGGCGGGCCCGGCAAACCCTACTGCGGCTTCTACACCCAGGCCGAGGCGCGGGAGATCGTGCGCTACGCGGCCGCGCGCTACATCGACGTGGTGCCGGAGATCGAGATCCCCGGGCACGCCCAGGCGGCCATCGCGGCCTATCCGCAGTTCGGCGTCACCGGCAAGCGGCCCGCCGTGTCCACGGATTGGGGTGTCCATCCCTATCTCTACAACGTGGACGACAAGACGGTGCGGTTCCTGGAGGACGTGCTGGACGAGATCATGGCGCTGTTCCCGTCCACCTATATAGACGTGGGTGGGGACGAAGCCCTGAAGGACCAGTGGAAAGCCTCGCCTGCGGTGCAGGCGCGCATGCACGCACTCGGCATCGCCGACGAGGACGGGCTGCAGAGCTGGTACATCAAGCAGATGGAAGCCTATCTGAGCGCGCACGGCCGCAAGCTCGTGGGCTGGGACGAGATCCTGCAGGGCGGCCTGCCGCCCGAGGCCACGGTCATGTCCTGGCACGGAGGCGATGCCGCGGTGCAAGCCATCCAGCAGGGCCACGACGTGGTGATGGCCTACTCGCCCACCCTCTACCTGGACTACCTGCAGAGCAGCGCCCATGACGAGCCGCCGGGCCGCCCGACGGTGGTGAGCCTGAAGGACGTCTACGGCTTCGACCCCGTCCCTGCCGGTGTCACGGCGACGGGTGCGAGCCACGTGCTCGGAGCCCAGATCAATCTCTGGACCGAGTACATGCCGACGTTCACCCGGGACCAGCATTCCCTGTTCCCGCGCATGGCGGCGCTCGCCGAAATAGCCTGGTCGCCGGCCGCGTCCCGGGACTGGAGCAGCTTCGCGGCGCGCCTGCCGGGACAACTCGCCCGCTACGACAGCCTGGGGATCCGCTATGCGAAGAGCAGCTACGACGGCAGCGCCGCGGCGCCTGCCTCACCCGATGCGCGCAACAGCGACGAGCTGAACACCTGCTCCGAGAAGCTGGTGCTGCGCATCGAAGGCCCGCGGCCTCTGGAAGGTCCGCGCCCGGTCTACCGGGTCGACATCATGGATACCTGCTGGCTGTGGAAGCAGGCACCGCTCGACGGCATGCGCCACATCAGCGTGACGCTCGGGGACATGCCCTGGAACTACCAGCTGGCCCATGACATCAGCAGCGTGGTGGTGCGCACCGCCGCTCAGGGGCAGGACGCCCTGGAGGTGCATCTCGACACCTGCGAGGGCACGCTGCTCGCCACAGCGGCTCTGAAGGACCGCGGCTGGCTGCAGCAGAAGATCGACGCCCCGTTGCCGGCGGTGACCGGCAACCATGATCTCTGTCTGTTGGTGACGGGCGACCCCAAGCGACTGCTCTGGGCCGTGGATACGGTGAGCCTCTCACCTTAAGCGTCACCGGCGTGACATATCGGAACCCGCATTCTGTCACCGTCATCGCAAGCAGAGTATGTCGCGAACCGCGGCGCTGGAATTTCCCCCGTGCGCCGACGGTCAATTGACAGTGAAACGGGCTGTACTATATTTAAGCCCAGAACTTAACAATAAGGGAATCCGGTACCAAATCCCTCCGCGCTCGGAAGCCTGCCTGGATGCGGGCCACGAGGTCGCCGGACGAAGGATCTTCAGGCTCTCTGATCTCATCATCATCGGATACCCGCTCCGGGCGCATGCAGCGTGGAGCAAACTTGCGAGGTATGTATGGAACGCATGCCAGCAGACGCTGAAAAGGGGTTACAGCGGTCTCAGGTTAAGGTGCACAGCTTCGCGCTGCTGGCACTGGCGGCCCTATGCGTGGCGCCGCCGCTGCATGCCGCCAGCAAGGCGGACAGCGATCTCGCCAACCTCTCCCTGCAGGAACTTGCCGACATACCGGTCACCTCGGTATCCAAGAAGCCGGAACCCCTGGCGGATGCTGCGGCTTCCGTGTACGTCATCACCAACGACGAGATCCGGCGCTCCGGCGCCAGGACGCTGCCGGAAGCCTTGCGCCTCGCGCCGAACCTGGAGGTGGCGCAGGTGAGCGCCAACGGCTGGGCCATCTCGGCCCGCGGTTCCGACGCCACTTCCGCCGACAAACTCCTGGTGCTCATCGACGGCCGCATCGTGTACTCGCCGCTGCTGAACGGCACCTTCTGGGACGCCCAGAATGTGATGCTGGAAGACATAGACCGTATCGAGGTGATCAGCGGGCCGGGCGGCACGCTGTGGGGCACCAATGCGGTGAACGGCGTCATCAACATCATCACCCGGAAGTCCCAGGATACGGACGGCGCCCTGGCGACTGCCGGCGGTGGCCGCTATGGCGCCGATGGCGATGCACGCTACGGCGCGGATCTCGAAGACGGCGGCAGTTACCGGGTCTACGGCATGGTGAAGGACAGCTACGCCACCAGCAACCTGGCGGGCACGCCCTTGAGCGACGGCTTGAACATGGCGCAAGCCGGGTTCCGCTCCGACTGGGCCGACCGCCGGTTCACCCTGCAGGGCGATGCCTACGCCATCAACGAGGACCAGACCCTGCCGGGCGGCCGGGCGCGGGCCTCGGGCCTGAACCTCCTGAGCCACTGGGACGACGAGCTCGCCGGCGGCTCGGACCTGAGCCTGCTGGCCTATTACGACCGGACCAACCGCTACACTCCCACGGATTACGGCGAGAAGCTGGACATCGCCGACGTGGAGCTGCAGCAGGCGCTGCCGGAAGCTCACTCGCAGAGTTTCATCTGGGGCGCGAGCTATCGCTATGCCAGGGACAACATCCAGAACCTGCCGGGCTCCACCCTCGCCTTCCTCCCGGCCCAGGTGAACCAGGCCTGGACCAGCTTGTTCGCCCAGGATGAGGCGCGGCTTGCTCCGGACTGGCGGCTGATCGCGGGCGCACGGCTGGAACACAACCCCTATACCGGCAACGAGTTCCTGCCGAACCTGCGGCTGGCCTGGAACCTGAGCCCGGACAGCCTGCTTTGGACGGCGGTCTCGCGCGCCGTGCGCTCGCCGTCGCGGCTGGACACGAACGCCTTCGCGCCGGAACAGCCGCCGTTCCTGCTGGTGGGCAACCAGGATTTCCAAGCGGAGACGGCACGGGTGTACGAGCTCGGCTACCGGACCCAGCCGACGGAAGAGCTGTCCTTCTCGGTGACGGGATACCACTACAACTACTACCACCTGCGTACCGAGAACGTCCTATCCCTCACCCCGCTGCTCGTGACCTTCGGCAACGACATGACCGGCACCGAGACCGGCCTGGAGATGTGGGGCGCCTTCCAGCCGACCGACAGCTGGCGCTTGAGCGCGGGCTTCAGCACGCTACGGGAAGACCGCAGGATATCCGGCCCGGCGCTGCCGGCCAGCACGAGCACGGAAGGCGATGACGCGCCCAGCCGGTGGATGCTGCGCTCGAGTTACGCGTTCACGGGCGGGGCGGAACTGGACGTCAGTTACCGCCGGGTCGCGGCCTTGCCGAACCCGGCGGCGCCAGCCTACGGCACCGGAGACATACGCTTCGCCTGGGACATCGGCCACCACCTCGACTGCTCGATCCTCGCGCGGAACATCTTCGGCCCGGCCCATATCGAGTTCGCCAACCCGAGCACCGCGGCGGTGACCCAATTCGGACGCGGCCTGTACGTGAAACTCGAATGGCGCCCCTGAAACGGTGCCTGCCCCGGCAGGCCGCGGCGCTCGCCACCGTCGCGCTGCTCTTCGCGGGCGCGGCGGCCACGGGGGGCGGCGGCGCCCGGGCCGCCGAGATCTCCCAGCAGCAGGTGGAAGCGGCCTACCTCTACAAGTTCGGCGGCTACGTGACCTGGCCCGACAATACCTTCGCCGCGCCGGACAGCCCCATCGTCATCGGCGTGGCCCAGGCCGACGCGCTGGCCGAGGAGCTCAGCACCCTGGTGGCGGGACACACCATCGGCAGCCGGCCGGTGGTGGTGCGACAGATCCACGACGGAGGGCCGCTCACCGGGGTGAACATCCTGTTCATCGGAGACGGCAAGAGCGCCGAGGCCGGTGACCTCATCGAGGCCAGCCGTGGGAAGCCCATCCTGGTGGTGACGGAAGGAGCCGACGGCCTCGCCGCAGGCGGGGCGGTGAGCTTCGTGGTGGTGGACGAGCGGGTGCGCTTCGACGTGTCCCTGGATGCGGTGCAGCAGAACGGCCTGAAACTCAGCGCCCTGCTCCTGTCCGTGGCCCATACGGTTAACGGGGCCAAGCCGTGAAGCTGCGCATGAGGTCGGTGCGCACCAAGCTGCTCGCGGGCGTGCTGCTGACGACCCTCGCGGCGCTCCTGGTGAGCGGCGCCGCCTTGCTGGCCTTCGACCTGCATACGCTCAGGGCCGGCCTGCGGGACGACCTCGCTACCCAGGCCGAGCTCATCGGCCGGGCCTGCGTCCCGGCCCTGCAGTTCAACGACCCGAAGGTCGCGAACGACAACCTGGGGCTGCTCAAGGCACGGCCGCTCATAGATGCGGCGGCCCTGTACGACTCCAAGGGCGTGCTGTTCGGCAGCTACACCCGCGTGGGCGCGGCGCAGACGCACTTCCCGCAGCTTCCGGACATCGATTCAGTGCAGTTCGAGGGGGAAGAGGTCACGCTCAACCATCGGATCATCGACAACAACGAGATCCTGGGCTCCATCTATCTCCACGCCCATTACGAGCTCTACCAGCGGATCCGCAACTACATCGGCATCCTGCTGGCGGTGAGCGCCCTGGCCACGCTCATCTCCCTGCTGCTCTCCACCTGGTTGCAGAGGACCATCACGCGACCCATCCTCGCCATCACCCGGCTGGCGCAACAGGTGACCGATAAGCGCGACTACTCCCCCCGTGCCGAGAAGATCACGGACGACGAGATCGGTTACCTGGTGGACTCCTTCAACCGCATGCTCAACGAGATCGGCGAGCGCGCCAAGGCAGTGGAAGCCTCCAACCGGGAGCTCACCCGCGAGGTGACGGAGCGCAAGAACGCGGAGGACGAGATCCTGCGCCTCAACCGGGAGCTCGAGGCGCGGGTGGAGGAACGCACCAACAAACTGCAGGAGATCAACGACGAGTTGGAGGCCTTCTCCTACTCCGTCTCCCATGACCTGCGCGCCCCGTTGCGGGCGGTGGACGGCTTCAGCCAAGCCCTGCTGACTGAATACAGCGAGCGGATGGACGAGAAGATGCGGCACTACCTGCACCGCATCCAGAACGGCACCGCCCGGATGGGCCAGTTGATCGAGGACCTGCTCAACCTGTCGCGCATCTCCCGGCTGCAGATGCAGATACGGGAGGTGGACCTGAGCGCGCTCGTCCACCAGATCGTCCAGGACCTGCAGCAGCGCGACCCGGAACGCAAGGTATCCGTCTCCATCTGGGACGACATCTCGGTCCAGGCCGACCCGCGGCTGCTGCGTGTGGCCCTGGAGAACCTCCTCGGCAACGCCTGGAAGTTCACCGGCAAGACCGAGCAGGCGCGCATCGAACTCGGGATGCTGCAGGAGGGTGAGAAGCGCACCATCTTCGTGCGCGACAACGGCGCCGGTTTCGACATGGCCTATGCCGACAAGTTGTTCGGCGCCTTCCAGCGCCTGCATGGCATGCACGAGTTCCCGGGCACCGGCATCGGCCTCGCCACCGTGCAGCGCATCGTGAACCGCCACGGCGGGCGCATCTGGTGCCAGGCCGCGCCCGGCAAGGGCGCCACTTTCTTCTTCACCCTGCAGGCGGAGCCCCAGGCCGCCGGCGGGACCACGCCGCAGAACGGCTGACCCCACGCGCAAGCACGGAGGATCCGGGCATGGACGGGAAATTCATCCTGATAGTCGAAGACAACCCCGATGACGAGGAGATGACCCTGCGGTCCCTGCAGCAGTCGGGCCTGGCCAACGACGTGCAGGTGGTGCGCGACGGCGTCGAGGCCCTGGACTTCCTGTTCGGCACCGGCGTCTTCAAGGGCCGCGACACCGAGCGCCAACCCACCGTGGTGCTGCTGGACATCAAGCTCCCCAAGCTGAACGGCATCGACGTGCTGAAGCGCATGCGCCAGGACGAACGCACGCGCACCGTGCCAGTGGTGATCCTCACCTCTTCGAGCGAGGACGAGGACATGGTGAAGAGCTACGACAGCGGCGCCAACAGCTACGTGCGCAAGCCGGTGATTTTCACCGACTTCGCCAAGGTGGTGCATGACCTCGGCCTCTACTGGATGCTGCTGAACCAGGTGCCCGGGAAGACGCCCTTCAGCGGCTGAAGCCCATGAAAGGACGCCCCGCGTAGCGGGGCGTCTGCTTGACCATGCGTGTGGCATGCTTACTTGCTGGCGAGCGCTTCCACCTGGATACGCAGGGTCACGCCCATCTTGAAACCATAAGCCTTGCCGTAATCGATGCCGAAGTCGTCGCGGTTGAACGTGCCGGTGGCGTCGGCGCCGCAGTCCTCGACCTTGTGGAAGGGGTGCATGAAGCACTTGAAGCTCAGGATCTTGAGGTCTACGGGCTTGGTCACGCCGTGCAGGGTGAGCTCACCCGTGACCGTGGTGGGGGCGCCGTCCACGAAGCCGCCCAGGGTGCCGTGATAGTGGGCCGTGGGGTACTTGTCGGCCTGGAAGAACTTGTCGCCGGGCAGCTCGGCGGTGAGCGCGTCGTTGGGCATCACCGCGCTCTTCATGTCGATGTCCATGTCCACGGTGCCGGTGCCGGCCGCCTTGTCCATGACGATGGTGCCGGTGGTGTTCTTGAAGAAGCCGCGCCACACGGAGATACCGCCGAAGTGGTCCACCTCGAACTCGGGATGGGTGTGGTCCGGATCCGCGGTGTAGGTCACGGGCGCGGCCATGGCGGTACCCGCGAGGGCGGTCGCGGCGAGGAACACGAGGGCGAGGGAACGGATCTTCATCGTTGTTCTCCGGGAGCTTGGGTTGAACGGCCGAAGACCGGACGATACAACTTGGGGGACCCACTGGTCGAGGTTTTTATTCCATAACCCTTAGTCCCGCGGCGCCCATACCGGTTACCAATCGGTGACCGCGTCGTCTCCTCCGAAGCAAGCGGGGATACCCCGGTAGTGGGGCAGGTCGTCCTTGACCGGCAGCACCGCATAGCCGCATTGCATGTGGAACTCCGGGCGCCGCATGGCCTGAGGCAAGAGCTCCCCCTTGACCACCCACATACCCTGCTCGGGGAGCTTCGTGAACAGTGGAGTGCCGCAACCGGCGCAGCGCTCCCGGGGCAGTGACCGCAGCTTGAAGACAGCGGTCTTGCCCTGGATCACGCGCAGAGCCTGCAGCGGGAACAGGGAAAGCGCCACGTAGGCGCCGCCGCTGGCCGTCTGGCAGTCATCGCAGTGGCAATAGAACTGCATGAGCGGCGCACCCTCGAGCTCGGCGCGCACCGCGCCGCAAAGGCAGCGGATCTCGATGTGTCCCGCCGTCACGCGGCCTCCGCCAGGTGCTCGGCGAGCTTGTCCAGGCACTCGATCCAGCCGCCGCCGTGCCCATCGCGGGACTCGGCGGAATCGAACTCGGCCTGGCGCAGGGTGAGCCTGGTCTTGCCATCGAGATCTTCGAACGTGATGCTCACCACGGTCTCGTGGCCGCGCTTGCCGCCTTCCTCCCAGGCGTGGGTGAAGGCGATGCGTTTGTCAGGCACGAGCTCGGTGTAGACGCCGCTCAACCACAGCTCCAGGCCGTCCTCCCGTCGCATGCAGGAGCGCCAGCGACCACCCACCTTGAGCTCACCCTCGCTGTGGGGGACGGTGAAGGCCCGCGGCGCGAGCCATTCCTGCATGTGCTCGGGCTCGGTCCACATCCGGTACACGAGGTGCACGGGCGCATCGAAGATGCGGGTGATGACGAGTTCTCTGTCCTTGGCGGCGGCCATGTTGTTGCTCTCCAGGTTGCGTGCGGTCGCGCTCATGCGGCGGCTCCGAGGTGGGCGCCGAGGCGATCCAGGGTCTGGTTCCAGCCCGGCTCCATGCCGGCGAGCGCAAACGCCGCCTGCGGGACCTTGGCTCGCATCAGCGTGTGCACCGTGACCCGGGTCTTGCCGCCCAGAACCGCGAAGTCCACGGTGGTCATGCCTTCCAGCAGCACCACGCCGCTGCCGTCCATGGCCTGGTTTGTGAAGGAGAGCCGCTCGGGCCGCCGCACTTCCTGATAGATGCCCTTCATGGGGTAATCCTGGCCGTCCGGCCCGCGCATCACGATGTAGAGCTCGCCGCCCGGGCGCACGTCCACCCGGCACACGGGGGTGGTGAACATCTCCGGACCCCACCACTGCGCCAGGTGCTTGGGGTCGGTCCACACATCGAACACCAGCTCCCGCGGTGCGTCGAAGACACGGGTCAGGGTCAGTTCCGCCTGCTGCGGGCCGGCGGTGGGCTCATTTCTTGCGGCCATGGGGTTTCCTCTTCTTGCCCTGCAGCTTCTGCAGGTAGGCGTCGAGACGGTCGAAGCTCTGTTCCCAGTAACGGCGGTAGTCCTCCACCCAGTCCGCCACGCCGCGCAGGGGACCCGCCTCGAGACGGCAGGGACGCCACTGGGCCTCGCGGCCGCGGCTGATGAGCCCGGCCTTCTCCAGCACCTTGAGGTGCTTGGTGATGGCGGGCGGGCTCATGTCGAAAGGCTCCATGAGCTCCTTCACCGTGGTCTCCCCGAGCGCCAGGCGCGCCAGGATGGCGCGGCGGGTGGGGTCGGCCAGGGCCGAGAACACGGGGCTCAGGCGGTCAGCAGGCATGTAATACCCTTACTAGTTAATTAACTAATAGGTAAATTAATACAAGAGAAACGCTTTGTCAAGCCGGACAGACAGGGGATCAATGGGCGGTGGGGCGGACCTCGGAGCCGCAGGCGGCAGCCCGGTCGAGCAACAAGCCCCGCTCGCGGGCGTTGCCGGTGAGCTCCGCGGCGCGCTGGAACTCGGCGCGCGCCTCGTCGATGCGCCCGAGCTTCATGAGCAGGTCAGCGCGCACCGCGGGCAGCAGGTGATAGGCCTTGAGCGCCGGCTCCTCGCGCAGCACATCCACGAGCTCGAGCCCCGCGGCGGGACCGAAGGCCATGGCCACCGCCACGGCGCGGTTCAGCTCTACCACCGGTGAGGGCATCAACTGGGCGAGGGCGTCGTAGAGCGCCACGATGCGCGTCCAATCGGTCTCCTGGGCGGTCCTGGCACGGGCGTGGCAGGCGGCGATCTTGGCCTGCAACACATAATGGCCGAGCGCGCCGCCCAGGACTTCGGCCTGTTCGAGCGCCGCGAGACCCCGGCGGATGAGCAGCGGATCCCAACGGCCGCGGTCCTGGTCCATGAGCAGCACCGGCTCGCCCGTGGGACCCAGGCGCGCGGCGAAGCGCGAGGCCTGGATCTCCATCAAGGCCACGAGGCCCAGCACCTCAGGTTCGCGGGGTGCGAGCCCGGCGAGGATGCGCCCGAGCCGCAGCGCCTCCTGGCACAGGGCCGGGCGCATCCAATCGCCGCCGGCAGTAGCTGTGTAGCCCTCGTTGAAGACGAGGTAGATGACTTCCAGCACCGAGACGAGGCGCCGATTCAGCTCCGCGCCGCGCGGCGTCTCGTAAGGCACCTGTGCTTCGGTGAGGGTGCGTTTGGCGCGCACGATGCGTTGGGCCACGGTGGCCTCCGGCACCAGGAAGGCGCGGGCGATCTCGCCCGTGCTGAGCCCACCCAGCAGCTTGAGGGTGAGCGCCACCCGCGCATCGGTCGCCAGCACCGGATGGCAGGCGGTGAAGATGAGGCGCAGGAGATCGTCCCCCAGCTCATCTTCAACCGCCGCCACGAACCCCTCCTCCGCCAGTTCCTGCTTGAGCTCATGCTCGACGCCGAGCTCCTCATGTTTGCGCTGCCGCATCTTCCGGTGACGAAGCTGGTCTATGGCGCGGTGCTTGGCGGTGGCCATGAGCCAGGCACCCGGATTGTCGGGGATGCCCTCCTCCGGCCATTGCTCCAGAGCCGATACCAGCGCGTCCTGGGCCAGCTCCTCCGCGACACCCACATCGCGGGTGATGCGGGCGAGGGCGGCGATGAGTTTCGCCGACTCGATGCGCCAGACCGCTTCGATGGCACGATGGGTACCGCCCGCGGACATGGGCTTTCAGCCCCCGCGCCAGGAGAGGAGCGCCCGCAACCGCGGCTCCCGCAGGTAGAGCCCTCCCCAGATGAACAGGGCGAACACCAGCGCGAACACGATGTCGAACAACGGCGCCTCGATGCGGACCTTGGAGGCGATGGCGCCCCCGAGGTAGCCGGTGAGCAGGATGGCGCCAAAGTTCGCGGTGCGCGGCACGGCGTAGAGCACGGTGCTGATGAGCGCCACCACGCCTATCCCCAGGATCTCGCTCGCCGGGAAACCGAGGGCCACGGTGTAGGTGACCACCGGCGGCGGCTGCACCAGTTTCATGATCCCGTCGAACAGGAAGAACAGTATCGCCAGGCCGCTGAACACGCGGCCGGTCCATAGCAGGGGTTTCGAGGCGTTAGTCCGGGTGACGTCATTCATGGTCTATCTCCTGAGATGATTTGGCCTTACTTGTTGGTGGCGGTGCCGAGCTCACGCAGACGCTGCACGGCATCGCCATGGCCGAAATCCTCGAGTTCGAACAGGGGACGCACTTCCACCACCGCGTCGCCGCCTGCCAGGGCAGGGTTGGGGAAGCGGCTCGCCCAGGCCACGGCCTCCTCCCGCGACTTCACCTGGATGATGGTGTAGCCGGCGATGAGTTCCTTGGTCTCGGTGAAGGGCCCGTCCATGACGAGGCGTTGCTCGCCGGAGTAGCGGATGAGCCAGCCCTCGGAGCTCGGCTTGAGGCCGTTCGCATCCAGCAGCACACCCGCCTTCTGGAGTTCCTCGTGGTACTTGCCCATCTGTGCGAGCAGCCTCTCGCTGGGCGCTACACCGGCCTCGCTCTCCTTGCTGGCCCGCACGGCGATCATGAAGCGCATGGTCCTGTCTCCTCGATGGATTGCAGCCGTGGGAACCCGCCGCTTCGGTCTGCCGCCGGGCTCCCACATCACCACGTCGAACCAGCTCGGGCGGAATCGACAGTCTAAGACCGGGGGACAGGATATTTTTTCGGCCCGCCTCAGTGGGCGGCGGGCTGGGGGGCCTCGGCGCCGGGCGCGGCTTCACGCAGCAGGAGCCCGCCGAGGAGCGCCGCCAGGATCACGAAGCACATACCCACCAGGAACGCCGCCTGGTAGCCGCCCGTGAGGGCCTGCAGATGCGCGGTCCCGGCCGCGTCCAGCCAGGCGCTGCGGCCGGCGGCGACGCTCGCCAAAGCCGCGAGCCCGAGGGAGCCGCCCATCATGAAGGCGGTATTGATGATGCCGGAGGCCAGGCCGGATTCGGTCTGGGGCACGTCGCTCATGGCAGCCATCAGCACCGGATTGAAGGCGATGCCGGCGCCGAGGCCGAGCAACAGCATGCCGGGCAGCACGTCGCGCATCAGGTCACCGTGCACCGGCGCGCGGGAGAAGAGCAGCAGGCCCACGGCGGCGAGGGCGAGACCGGCTGCCAGCGGCCGGCGGAAACCGAAACGCATCACGAGCTTGGCCGAGAGCCCCAGGGAAAGGATCGCCATGATGAGGTTGGAGGGCAGGAAGGCGAGCCCGATCTGCATGGGCGAGTAGCCGAGCACGAGCTGCATGTAGAGCGCCGAGAGGAAGAACCAGGCGAACATGCCTGCCGCCCAGAGGATGCCCACCACACTCGACACCGAGAGGTTACGCAGCAGGAACATCTTGAGGGGCACCAGCGGCACCTTCACCCGGGCTTCGATGCCGAGGAACACCAGGAACACGGCGACCGCCGCGCCCATGAGCCCCAGGGTCTCGACCGAGATCCAGCCCGCCTGGTTGCCGTTGATGGTGGCGTAGACCGCGAGCAAGAGCGCCAGCGTGACGCTGACGGCGCCGCCCACGTCCAGGTGCCGCGGGCCCGAGGACTCGCCGGCGTGCTTGGGCAGGAGCGTCCAGCAGAGGATGAACACCACCACGCCCACCGGCACGTTGACGAGGAAGATCCAGTGCCAGTTGAAGCCGCCGGTGAGCACGCCACCGAGCAGCGCGCCGATGCAGCCGCCGCCGGAGCAGACGAAGCCGTAGACCGCCATGGCCTTGGTACGGTCCGCGGTCTCGGTGAAGAGGTTGATGATGAGCGAGAGCGCCACCGCGTCCACGATGGCTCCTCCCAGACCCTGCACACCGCGCGCCAGGACCAGGAACTCGCGGGAACCGGCCAGGCCGCAGGCGAAGGACGCGAGCGTGAACAGCGCCAGGCCCACCAGGAACACGCGCCGATGGCCGTAGAGGTCGCCGAGGCGCCCGCCGAGCAGCAGGAAACCGCCGAAGATGAGCATGTAGGCATTCACCACCCAAGCCAGCGAAGCGTCGCTGAACTTGAGGTCGGCGCGGATGGAGGGCAGCGCCACGTTCACGATGGTCACGTCCAGCACGATCATGAGCGCCCCCATGCAGAGGATGCCCATGGCCAGCCACCGGTTGTCGTAATGCTTCGCGATGCTCACTGGATGCTCTCTTTTTATTGGATGGATGCTGTGCGGGGAAACCCTTAGAACGTACCGGGGTGCGAGCGGTGGA